>JBOGWD010000273.1:0-14639 GCA_050693275.1 Actinomycetota bacterium
CCGGCGCGCGGCCGCGCGCAGCGGGAGGCGGTGGATCATGTACGCGGAGAACGCGAATGTCAGCGCATTCGCCCACAGCGCGATCGCCTGAGGGTTCTCACCGAAGTAGGCGAAGCTGCCTCCGAGCGCCGCGCCGATGCCCGCCAGAGCCGTGTACACGATCCCGCCCAGCGGCAGCGTCCCGTACCCGGTGGCCAGGGCGATCGTGTTGGCATTCGAGAGCTGCCGGCGCGGCACGAGGTTCGGGATGATGGAGTCGCGGGCCGGCGTCCACAGGAGCGACAGGCACTCTATCAGGAACGACATCACGTAGATCCACGGCAGGTGAGGGATCAGGATCAGCGTGGCGTACCCCACGCCGCGCCCTACGTCGGAGATCACCATCAGCCGCTTGCGGTCGAACCGGTCGACGAGCACTCCGGCGAACGGTCCGAACACGATCGAGGGCATGAGCCGGGCCAGCATCACGCCGGACACGGCGAACCCGGCGCTGCCTCCGCCGATGCGGGTCACCAGGGCCACCACGGCCACAAAGCCGATCCAGTCGCCGAGCGACGAGACCAGGATGGCCCGGTACAGCCGGGAGAAGGCCGGATCGCGGAGGAGATTTCGGAAGGTGGCGGGCCTGGTGCCCCGCAGGACGGCGATCTCTTCGGAAACCGAGGCCACGACCTATGCCGGCCTTCCCATCAGGCCGCCTCGGTGGGCCCTCCTCCCGCTTCGGCCTGGTAGTCCCCGTTCACGCATTTGATGCCCTTGGGCCCCTCGGTCAGCAGCCCGCCGCACTTCGGGCACGGCTCCGGGAGGGGCTGCTGGTTCACCGTGAAGTCGCACTCGGGGTACCGGTTGCAGCCGAAGAACACGCTCCCCCGGCGGCGTCGGGCCCGCTTCACCACGAGGTCGCCGGGCGGCTCGCGCCCCTCCTCCTTGCACTTCGGGCACTGAACGCCGACCTTCTGCTCCTCCCGCTTCACGTACTTGCATTCCGGGTACCTCGCGCAGCCCACGAACGGGCCGTACCGACCGTACCGTTTCACGAGGTCCCCTGGGGGGTCCCGACCCTCCTCCGCGCACTGCGGGCAGGTCTCGCCGATCGGCTCCGGCTCCGGCCGCTCCTTGCCGTCGAGGTCGCGAGAATAGTCGCACTCCGGCCACCTGTCGCACGCCACGAACCGGCCTGCCTTCCCGAGCTTGATCACCAGCTGCCCGGGCGGCTTCCGACCCTCCTCCGGGCACTTGGGGCAGGTCTCGTCGAGCTCCTCCTTGGGCCGCTCGATCTCGTCCTCCTTCTTCTCGAGCAGCCGCTCGAACGGCCCGTAGAACTCGTCCAGGACCTGGACCCACCGCATCTTCCCCTCGGCGACCTCGTCGAGCTCCTCCTCCATCCGGGCGGTGAAGTCGTAGTCGACGATCTCCGGGAAGTGCTCGACCAGGAGGTCGATGACCACGAACGCCACGTCCTCGGGGAACAGCCGGCGCTGTTCGAGGTACACGTACTTGCGATCTTCCAGGTTGGAGATCGTGGGCGCGTACGTCGAGGGCCGCCCGATCCCCCGGCTCTCCAGCTCCTTGACCAGTGAGGCCTCCGTGTACCGGGGCGGGGGCTGGGTGAAGTGCTGCTCGGGCAGGATCTCCAGCAGTCGGAGGACCTGGGACTCCTGGAGCGCCGGCAGCCGGGCCTCGGCATCCCGGTCGGGGACGTCGTCGGCCGACTCGAAGTACACCCGGCGGAACCCGTCGAACTTCACGGTCTGCCCGGTCGCCCGGAGGATGTACCGCGGTGCGCCCTCCGCGGTGGCCTCGATGTCCACCGACACCTGGTCGAGGATCGCGTCCGCCATCTGGCTGGCCATGGCTCGCTGCCACACCAGCCGGTACAGCTTGGCCTGGTCGGCGGTGAGGTGCGCCGACACGTCGTCGGGAAGCCGGGCGGCGCCGGTCGGGCGGATCGCCTCGTGGGCCTCCTGCGCGCGTCGGGAGGTGGTCTTGTACCGCCGCGGCTTGGCCAGCGTGTACCGGTCGCCGTACTGGTCCTTGACCACCTTGCGGATCTCCCGCAGGGCCGACTCCGCCACCGTGGTCGAGTCGGTCCGCATGTAGGTGATCAGCCCGGTCTGGCCCTCCCCGGGGAGGCTCACCCCCTCGTACAGCTGCTGGGCCATGCGCATGGTTTTCCGGGCCGAGAACCCGAGCTTCCGTCCCGCTTCCTGCTGCAGCGTGGACGTGGTGAACGGCGGGGACGGGCGGCGCTTGATCTCCTTCCGGCGGATCTCCTCGACCCGGTATGCGGCACGCTCCAGGTTGGCGGCGTGCTCACGGGCGTCGGACTCCTTGAGGACGATCCCCTTCTTCCTCTCGGTCGGGGTCTTGACGCGGTCGTCCCCGACCTGCTCCAGGTGGGCGGAGAAGGCCAGGTCGTCGCCGTCGGGGCTGAGCCGGGCGTCGACCGTCCAGTACTCCTTCGGCTTGAACTTCTGGATCTCGCGCTCGCGCTCGACGATCAGGCGCAGCGCCACCGACTGGACCCGGCCCGCGGACAGCCCGGTGCGTACCTTCTTCCACAGGATCGGCGACAGCTTGTATCCCACCAGCCGGTCCAGGATGCGCCGGGCCTGCTGGGCCTCGACCAGACGAATGTCGATCGTGCGCGGGCTGCGGAACGCTTGCTGGACGGCCTCCTTGGTGATCTCGGTGAACGTCACGCGCTTCGCGTCGTCCACGTCGACCTTCAGGAGCTCGGCCAGGTGGAAGGCGATCGCCTCGCCCTCGCGGTCGTAGTCTGTGGCCAGCCACAGCTCCTCGGCGCGCTTGTGTGCCTGTCGGAGCGCCGTGACCACCTTCTTCTTCTGGTCGGGCACGACGAACTCGGGCTCGAAGTTCCGTTCGGTGTCCACCCCGATCTTGCTTTCCGGCAGATCGCGGATGTGGCCCATGGAGGCCTTCACCGTGAACTCGGGCCCGAGGTACCGCTCCAAGGTCTTGGCCTTGGTCGGCGACTCGACGATCACCAGGTTCTTCGCCATGAAACGCGCCTCTTTACATGCCGGTGGGGGAGTCTGTCAAGTTCTCGGCTCAGCGGTTGAACGCGTTGAGCCCCTCTCTTTGTTCCCGATCGGCGGCAATCGTAGCGCGCGGTGACGACCGGAACCGTCATGTAGGCTGGCAAACCCATGCTCGAGTGGCTTGAGCACGTCATCACCACCTACCTCGGCGAGTACGGATATCAGGCCGTGTTCGTCCTGATGGTGCTGGAGTCGGCGTGCATCCCGATCCCCTCCGAGGTCACGATGGTGTTCGGCGGGTTCCTGGTCTCCCGAGGCGACCTCGACTTCTTCTGGGTGGCCATGATCGGCACGATCGCCAACGTGCTGGGGTCCTGGCTGGCCTACTGGGTGGGCGTGGTGGGGGGGCGCCCGCTGATCAACCGGTGGGGCCGCTACGTCTTCCTCCGGGAGCACGAGCTGGACCGCGCCCACGAGTGGTTCGAGCGGCACGGCGAGGCGGCGGTCTTCGTCTCCCGGCTCCTGCCGGTGGTGCGCACCTTCATCTCCCTTCCCGCGGGCGTGGCCCGGATGAACTTCTGGAAGTTCACGCTGTACACGTTCCTGGGCTGCCTGCCGTGGACGTTCGCGCTGACCTGGGCCGGCGTCCTCCTGGGGGACAACTGGGAGACGTTCCTCCGGTACGGCGACCCCATCTCCTGGGCCATCGCGGGGATCAGCGTGGCCCTGATCGCCTGGTGGCTGATCCGCCGCTACCGGGCCCAGCGGGCGGAGTCCCGTTCACCTCGGCCGGTCACTCGATCGGGAACGGGACGCTCGAGAGGATGACGCGAGGCTCGAAGAGCAAGGCTCGCTTGACGAACAGCGCTCGGTTGTTGTGGAGGATCCGGTGCCACCACCGCGTCAGCAGGAACTCCGGCACGACCACGGCGGCCACAGTCCCCGGGTCGGCGGTCACCCTGCGGACCTCCTCGAGGAGCGGAGGCCCGAGATCGCGGAACGGCGCGTCCACCACATCGAGCTCGATCCCGATCCCTCGCTCGGCCCACCTCCTGAGGATCTCGGGAGCCTCCTCGGGCTCGGTGGCCAGGAACACGGCCCTGGTCTCCTCGGCGTCAAGCGTCCGGGCGTAGTTCACCGCTCGCACAGCCGCGTCATGGGGGGCCGCCACGAACACCAGGGCCACCACCCGTTGGGGAATGAGCGGCCGCCCGTCCACCCCCACGAGCCGGCCCCGCTCCGACATCACCGGCACGTCGGTGACGACCACCCCCGGCTCGCGAAGGAGGCGAACCTTGAGCCGGAACGTGACCGGCTTGAACACCGCGGCGGCCAGCGACCGGCTTCGAAACATCTCGGGAATCACCACGGTGACGAAGTCCAGGGGGCCACGCGGCACGCCACGAACGTGCTCGATGACCGAATCGAGCGGATCCGAGCCACCCAGGAAAGTGAGCCGAGGGCCATCAGGAGACACGGCCTTCCATCGCTCCTCGATCTCCGCCCCCCGCTGGGTTCCCACATACATGACATCGAGGGCCACGGGGCGGAATGAACGGACGTACCCGAAGGCCTCGGCGGCCGCCGCGTCGACATCAGTGAGAACGAGCACGACTCGATTGGCTCCGACTTCCCCGAACCGGACGGCCCTCCGATCCAACTCGTTGGCCACACCGGCGTAGTGCCGATGCACAAGGATGAAGAAGGTAACGATCACCGGCATCGCGCCGATGACGATCCACGCTCCACCGGCGAACTTGGTGACGGCGACGATGACCAGAACCACGCCGGTGGCGATAGCGCCGATCCCGTTGATGATCGCGCCCCGCTGCCAGCCGGGCTCCTTCAGCTTCAGCCACCGGCGGACCATCCCGGACTGTGAGAGCGTGAACGCGGTGAACACGCCGACCACGTAGAGCTGAATGAGCCGGGTGAGATCGGCCTCGAACAGCCAGACGAGCAGCATGGCCAGGGCAGACAGCACGATGATCCCGTTGGAGAAGACCAGGCGGTCACCTCGATTCTGGAACTGCCGGGGGACGAACCCGTCCCGGGCCAGGATGGCCGACAGCCGAGGGAAGTCTTGATACGCGGTGTTGGCGGCCAGGATGAGGATCAGCGCCGTGAACACCTGGAGCACGAAGAACATCGTCCCGCCGGCGAAGATCGTGTCGCCGAGCTGAGCGAGGACCGACTTGGTCTCCTCGAATCTTCCCACCCGGACCTGAAGCGATCGGGCCAGGAAGGTGATCCCCAGGAACATGCTGATGGACATGGCCCCCATGACCGCCAAGGTGGTCGCCGCGTTCCTTGATTGGGGGCGGCGGAACGCCTGCACGCCGTCGGCGATGGCCTCCACGCCGGTGAGGGCCGTGGAGCCCGAAGCGAAGGCCTTGAGGACCAGGAACAGTCCCAGCGTCTCCACGCCCTGGAGGGGGATATCGGCTGAGGCCGCCTGTGGACACCTGGATAGGCACTGGAACAGCCCCACTCCCAACGTCACGAAGACGGTGATCACGAATCCATAGGTGGGGATGGCGAACAGGGTGCCGGCCTCCTTGACACCGCGAAGGTTCGCCAGAGAGACGAGCGCGATCAGGCCGAGGGCGATCGTCACCCTATGCGGAGCGAGGGTCGGGGCGGCCGACACGATGGCCACGGTCCCCGCCGTCACGCTCACGGCTGCGGTGAGCACGTAGTCCTGAAGGATCGCCGCCCCGGCCACCAACCCCGGGATCGTCCCCAGGTTCTCTCGGGCCACGATGTACGAACCGCCGCCCCGTGGGTAGGCCCGGACCGTCTGCCGGTAGGAGGTGATCACGATCGCCAGGACCACCGCGATCACCCCGGCGATCGGCACCATCAAGGCGAAAGCGCCAGCCCCGGCCACGGCCAGGACCGCCATCATCTCCTCCGTGGCGTACGCCACCGAGGAGAGGGGGTCCGAGGAGAACACCGGCAGCGCCAGCGATTTGGGGAGCAGATGGTGCTCGTGCTGCGCGGTGGAGATGGCCCGGCCCAGGATGACCCGCTTCAGGAGACTGCGCCCACCCCTCCCGGGCTCGAGCCTTCCATCTGCCGGGGCGGCGGTTCGCATCAGCGCCTCTGGGCCGGTCCGAGCGAACCCCCTGCCGGGCCGTCCCCCGGGGGCGGCGATGCGGCCATCCTTCGCAGGACCTCCTCCTGGAGACGGGCCTCGCGGCTCGCGTTGAAGTACTCGCGCCAGGTGAGCCAGGAGCGAAGCACCGGACCCAGCAGCAGGCCGATGGCGATCCCCACCAGAAGGCCGATCAGCAATGTGGGCACCTCCTCATGCATCGACGCACCGTCCTGCCGAGTGTCGGCGCCGACGCGTAAACGAGGGGTCAACGACGACCGGGAGGCTGTAAGAAGTCGGTAAAAGGGGCCCGGTGGGTGGCGGGGTGGAGGGCGGAGGCCGAAACTTGAGTCATGAGCGCCCTACGACTGTCCCACTGGCCACCGGCCCTACGCGTAGCGGTGCCCGCGGTGGTGCTCCCGGCCGTCGTCACGGGGATCGCGGCGCTCCCGTTCCGGCCGTCGACGACCATGGCCGCGCTCGGCTTCGTCCTCGCCGTTACCGCGGCGGCCCTCATCGGCGGCTCGGGGGCGGGCCTGGGAGCCTCCTTCCTATCCTTCCTCGGGCTCAACTTCTTCTTCACGCCGCCGGTCGGCACGCTCAGCGTCGGCAAGACGGAGGACCTCGTCGCCTTGGTGGTCTTCCTGCTCGTCTCCGCGGTCGTCGGGACGCTGGTCTCTCGTGCCAACGCCCAACGGGTCCGGGCCGAGCGTCGGGAGCGGGAGGCGCGGCTCCTCCAGCACCTCGGGACACGCCTCCTGTCAGGGGCCTCCTCGGAATCGGTGTTCGAGAGCTTCGGACGGGCGCTGATCGATCTCACCGGCCTGGCGCGATACGAGGTGGCCACGACGACCGGCGTGCAGGTTCGCGTCGAGGTGGGCATGCAGCCGGGCCCGGAGATGCGCCGGGAGGACTTCCCGCTGGTCGTCGGGGACCAGACCGTCGGAGCGATCAGCGCCTACAGCCGGTCGGATGGGCCCCCGTTCGGCGAGGGAGAGCGACACCTGATCCAGACCTTCGCGTCGCAGATGGCCCTGGCCCTGGAGAGCACCCGGCTGGCCGGGGTCGCCAGGGAGGCCCGAGGCGACGCGGAACGCAGTCAGCTCCAGGCCGCCCTGCTCCAGTCCGTCACACACGACCTCCGTACCCCGCTGGCGTCGATCATCGCCTCGGTCACCAGCCTGCTCGACCCCGACGCGGAGATCGCCCCTGAGGTCCGCCAGGAGCTGCTGGAGACGAGTCGCCAGGAGGCCGAACGGCTGGACCGGCTGGTCGGCAACCTGCTCGACCTCAGCCGGATGCGGGCCGGAGCCCTCACCCCCAGCAAACGGCTGACCGCCATCGACGAGGTCATCGAAGGGGTCCTGGCCAGGCTCGAGCCCACGCTCCGGAGGCACCGGCTCAATGTCGTCCTGCGCGAGGACCTCCCGGAGACACCCATCGATGTCGTCCAGGTGGACCAGGCGCTCACGAACATCCTGGAGAACGCGGCGAAGCACAGCCCTCGGGGCTCACAGATCAGCGTGTCGGCGGCGCGGTGGGAGAACACGGTCCAGGTGCGCATCGCCGATCAGGGGACTGGCATCGACCCTGAGCTTCGCCGCCACGTCTTCGAGCCGTTCTTCCGCGGCGACGGAGCGGTCTCGGGGTCGGGGCTGGGCCTGGCTATCGCCCACGCGGTCGTCGTCGCCCACGGAGGAACGATCTGGATCGAGGACGCTCCCGGAGGAGGCACGGCCATCGTGTTCCGGCTCCCCGTGCGGGAGGACGGCTGATGGGACTCCGGGTGCTGGTCGTGGACGACGACCCGCAGATCCTGCGGGCCGTCCGGACGAGCCTCCAGGCCCGTGGTTACGAGGTTCGTGCGGCGGGGAACGGAGAGACCGCCCTGGACCAGCTGGCCACCGACGCCGTCGATCTGGTGATCCTCGACCTGAGCCTCCCCGGGATCGACGGCCACGAGGTGATCCGGCGGCTGCGAGGCTTCTCCGACGTCCCCGTCCTGATCCTCTCGGTGCGCGAATCGCAGGACGACAAGATCGCCGCGCTCGACGCCGGGGCGGACGACTACGTGACGAAGCCGTTCTCCATCGGGGAGCTCCTGGCGCGGATGCGCGCGGTGGAGCGGCGCGCCCAGGCAGACGGGGCCGGCGGTCCCGCCGTCCTGCGGTTCGGGGACCTCGAGGTGGACCTCGCTCGCCAGCTCGTGCAGCTGAACGGTGAGCCGGTCCGTCTGACGCCGACCGAGTACCGGCTCCTCGAGGCCATGGTCGGCCACCCGGGGAAACTGCTCACCCACCGATGGCTGCTGTCGAGGGTGTGGGGGCCCGGGTACGTGTCCGAGACGCACTACGTCCGGATCTACGTGCGGGCGCTGCGCCGGAAGCTCCGGGATGATCCAACCCGACCGAGCTTCGTCCTCACCGAACCGGGGCTCGGCTACCGGTGGTTACCCGAACCGGACGAGGGCTAGGTCCTACGGGGCCAGCTCGACCTCGGCGGCCACGGATTGGAGCCCCTCGATCCCCAGCTCGAGGAACTCGTCGAGGTGCAGGCCCAGACGGTCCTCGACCTCGGTGATCTCCTCCCGGTCGACCCCGGGGGCGAAGGCCTTGTCCTTGAGCTTCTTCCTCACCGAGGAGACCTTCATCCCGGTGGCCTTCTCCGGCCGGACCAGGGCCGCGGCGACCAGGAGCCCCGCCAGCGCGTCCGCGTGGACGACCGCCTGGGACATCCGGTCGGTCCGGTACCGCTCGTGCGCGTGGGCCAGCACCCCGTTGACGATCCGCTCATCAACGCCGGCCTCACGGAGCCACTCGGCGGCCTGGTGGGCGTGGCGCTCAGGGTCCTCGTGCGTCTGGTCCTGGTCGAGGTCGTGGAACAGACCAGTCAGGGCCCAGGTCTCCTCGTCCTCGTCGAAGCGACGGGCCAGCCGGCGCATCACCCCCTCGACGCTGATCAGGTGCCGGACCGTCGTCTCCTTCTCCGCCTTCGCACGGACGAAGGCCACCGCCTCATCTCTGTTCATCGGACCTCCCCAACCGGTACGGAACGCTCGACAGGATTACCCGAGGCTCGAACAGGAGCAGCCGCTTGATGAACAGGGCCCGGTTGTTGTGCAGCAACCGGTGCCACCACCGCGTGACCAGGAACTCGGGGATCACGACGGCGGCCACGGTCCCCGGATCGGCCGTGACGCGGTGGACCTCCGCCAGCAGCGGCGGGCCAAGGTCCCGGAACGGTGCCTCCACCACGTCCAGCCGCACCCCGATCCCCCGCTCGGCCCACTCCCGCAGGACGTCGGGCCCCTCCTCTGGATCGGTGGCCAGGAACACGGCCCTGGTGTCATGGGCGTTGAGCGACACCCCGTAGTTCACCGCCCGGACCGTGGCGTCGTGCGGCGAGGCTACGAACACCAGGGCCTCGATCCGTTCGGGGATCAGTGGGCGCCCGTCCACCCCCGCCGGGCGCCCGTCCTCCTCCAACACGGGCACGTCGGTGATCACCACCTGCGGCTCCCGGAGCAGCCGCACCTTGAGACGGAACGTCACGGGCATCATCACCGCGCCGATCAGGGACCGCTTTCGGAAAAGCTCCGGGATGACCACGCTGACGAAGTCCTGGGGCGCCCTGGGGATCGCCCGGACGTGCTGGATGACCGCATCCACGCGATCACCCGGCCCGGGCACCACGAGCGGCGGGGCATCCGGCGCCATCTCGGACCAGCGCGCCCTGGCCTCCTCCAGCGGACCGCCACCCACGTACAGCGGCTCGAGGCTCGCCGGTCGCAGGGAACGGATGTACCCGAGCGCTTCCGCCGCGGCCGCATCGAACCCCGACAGCACGAACACGACGTGGTTCGCACCGGTCTCCCCGAACCGGACCGCCCCTCGGCCCAGCCCCCGGGCCACGCCCTCGTAATGCCGGTGCACGCCGAGGAACAGGGACACGATCACGGGGATGGCCACGACGACCATCCAGGCGCCCTCACCGAACCGAGTGATGACGGCCACGATGAGGACCACCCCGGTCGTGGTGGCCCCGATGGCGTTGATGAGCGCGTTCCGCCGCCAGCTCGGCTCCTTGAGGGCGATCCATCGGCGGACCATCCCCGCCTGCGAGAGCGTGAAGGCCGTGAACACCCCCACGAGGTAGAGAGGGATGAGCTTCGTCAGTCGCGCGTCGAACGCCCACACCAGGAGAGCGGCGAGAAGCGAGAGGACGATGACGCCATTCGAGAACACCAGCCGATCCCCGCGGTTCCTGAACTGTGCCGGCACGAACCGGTCGCCCGCTAGGATCGCCGACAGGCGAGGGAAGTCCTGGTAGGCGGTGTTCGCCGCCACGACCAGGATGAGTGCCGTGAAGATCTGCAGCGTGAAGAACATGAACCCTCGCCCGAAGACCGTGTCGCCGATCTGCGACAGGACCGAAGCTGATGCGACGGTCTCCTCGGTGACGCGCACCTCGAACAGCCTGGCCAGCGCCGTCACGCCGAGGAAGAGCGTCGCCGACATCACGCCGAGGACGGCCAGCGTGGTGGCGGCGTTGCGGCCCTGGGGCTTGCGGAAGGCCTGGACCCCGTCCGCGATCGCCTCCACGCCGGTCAGCGCGGAGGCGCCCTGCGTGGCGGCCCGGAGGATCAGGAAGATGCCCAGGCCGGCGTGGGCCTCGAGGGGAAGATCGGCCGTGGCGGCCCTGGGGCACCCTTCCAGGCACCGGAGGAACCCCGCGACGATCGTCAGATACACGAGCACGACGAATCCGTAGGTCGGCACGGCGAACAGGATCCCGGACTCACGAACCCCCCGGAGGTTGGCCAGGGCGATCAGGACGATGAAGCCCATGGCCAGCGCCACGCGGTGCTCGGCGAGCTGGGGCGCGGCCGAGCTCACCGCCACCGCGCCGGCCGTCACGCTCACCGCCGCGGTCACCACATACCCGATCAGGATCGCGGCGGCCGCCACCAAGCCGGGGACGGTTCCAATGTTCTCCCGGGCGACGAGGTAGGAACCGCCTCCCCGCGGGTACGCCCGGACGGTCTGGCGATACGACGTCACCACGATGGCCAGCACCAGGGCGATCACTCCGGCCAGCGGCATCATCAGGCTCAGGGCCGAGGCGCCCGCCAGGACCAGGACCAGCATCATCTCCTCGGTGGCGTACGCCACGGATGACAGTGGGTCGGACGAGAAGACCGGGAGGGCCAGGACCTTGGGGAGCAGGGTGTGCTCCATGCGCGCCGACTCCATCTGCCGGCCGAGAAGGACCCGTTTGAAGATCGACCCAACAGAGGCCATGGGCGGCATTGTGGCACGGCCCCGGGTCGACTCCGATGCCGCTGCGGCGGTCCGGCCCGGCGGGCCGGCGGGGGTTGGGCTCAGGGGCCGGCCACGATACGCTGTCCTCCGTGCACCTGGTGATCATGGGGTGCGGCCGGGTCGGGGCCGAGCTCACCGTGCAGCTCGCCAAGGCCGGCCACACCGTCTCCATCGTGGACAAGCGGAGGGAGGCCTTCGACCGTCTGCCGCCCGGGTTCGACGCCAAGACGGTCGTCGGCATCGGGTTCGACCGGGAGGTCCTGGAGGAAGCAGGGATCAAGGAGGCCGACGCGTTCATCGCAGTGTCGAACGGCGACAACTCGAACATCGTCTCCGCCCGGGTGGCCAGAGAGCACTTCAAGGTCCCCAAGGTGATCGCCCGGATCTACGACCCCCGCCGGGCAGACATCTACGAGAAGCTCGACATCCCCACCGTGGCCAGCGTCCGGTGGGCGGCCAAGCAGGTCCAGTACCTCCTGTTCCACGGCCGGGAGACGATGCGGGACTCTCTGGCCGGCGGATCGCTCCTCCATCTCCAGGTCGAGCTGCCCGATCACCTGGTCGGAAAGAAGATCTCCTCCGTCCTGTCCGACGGGGAGGTCGAGGTCATCGGCGTGGAGCGCGGCGGTGCCGGGTTCATCCCTAAGGAGGACTCGACGTTCCAGGAGGGGGATGTGGCCCACTTCGTGGTGCACAAGGACGCCACGGAGAAGTTCGACCTGCTCCTCGAGCCGGCGGCGGAGTGAGCCCGTGAGGATCGTCGTCGCCGGCGCCGGGAACATCGGGCGGCACCTCGCCCACGACCTGAACGAACGGGGCCATCAGGTCACGGTCGTCGAGCAGGACCCGGCTGTGCTCGACGTGGGTCAGCAGGACGCCCCGGGGGTCAGCTTCATCCTGGGGGACGCGTGCGAGCCGTGGGTCCTGGACAAGGCCGAGACCCGGTCGTGCGACGTGATGGTCGCGGCGACCGGCGACGACGAGGACAACCTGGTGATCTCCCTTCTGTCGAAGCAGGAGTACGGTGTCCCCCACGTGGTGGCCCGGGTCAACCACCCGAAGAACGAGTGGCTGTTCTCGGAGACGTGGGGCGTGGACGTCCCGATGAGCCCGCCGCACGTCCTCACCGCGCTGGTCGAGGAGGCCGTCACGGTCGGTGACCTGGTGCGGCTGCTGAAGCTGGAGCGGGGGCAGGTCACGCTGGTCGAGCTCACCATCGACGAGACGGCCCCGATCGCCGGCCGACCCCTCTACGAGCTCCGGCTCCCCCAGGATTCGGCCATCGTGGCCATCCTCCGGCGAGGTCACGTGGTGATCCCCCAGCCCGAGACCCAGCTCGTGCCGGGCGACGAGATCATGGCCATCGCCACGGAGGAAGCCGAGGAGCGCCTCCGGGCCGCCCTGATGGGCGAGACGGCCTAGCCGCGCTCAGGCGAACTCGAAGCGCGGATTGACCATCCGCAGGCCGTTCCGGTCCTGGGCCAGGAGCCCCTCGAGGACGACCGGCGTGCCTAGGGTCAGGCCGGGGATGTGGCTCCGCCCGGTCCACGCCGCGGTGACCTCCCCGGTGCCGTCGGAGATGACCGCCTCCAGCGCCATCGAGCCGTTCGTGGGACGGAGACGGAGGCGGCTCACCATGCCCGCCACCTTGACCTGCTCCCGGCTGGGACAGACGGCGATCCGGCGAGTGCCGGGGATCTTCTCGGCCCACTCCCGGATCTCGGACGCCAGCCGTTCCTCGTCAGACTGGGTGAAGAACCGGCGGACACGCCGGAGCCAGCCCATGCCACCCCTCCTAGCGGACCTCGGCGGTGACGGCGGCGGCCTCGGAGCTCGGCGGCTCGTCGGGGCCGACCAGCTCCTCTGCCTTCTGCCGCTTCGAGTACCAGATCGCTCCCGCCAGGATCACCCCGGCGCCGGCCGCCACCGCGATCCGCACGGCCGTGTCGTCGGCGAAGCTGACCACCAGCGGGGCGATCAGCAACGCCACCAGGTTCATCACCTTGATCAGGGGGTTGAGGGCCGGACCGGCCGTGTCCTTGAACGGGTCGCCAACCGTGTCGCCGATCACCGTGGCCTTGTGTGGCTCGGAGCCCTTGCCCCCGTAGAGCCCCTCCTCCACCAGCTTCTTGGCGTTGTCCCAGGCCCCCCCGGCGTTCGACAGCATCACCGCGAGAAGCTGGCCGGTGAGGATGGCCCCGGCCAGGTACGCGCCGAGCGCTTCCGCCTCGAGCGCGAACCCCACAGCGATGGGGGCCAGGACCGCCAGGAGGCCGGGGGTCATCAGCTCGCGGAGCGAGGTCCGGGTGCAGATATCCACCACCCGGCCGTAGTCTGGCTTCTCGGTCCCCTCCATGATCCCGGGATGGTCGCGGAACTGGTTCCGGACCTCGACGACCACCTGGGCCGCGGCCCGCCCGACCGCCCGGATGGCCAGCGAGGAGAACAGGAAGGCGATCGACCCTCCGATCAGAAGCCCGACCAGGACCTCGGGCTCGGCCACGTTCACTCCGGTGAAATCGAAGCCGGCCGCGCGCAGAGCCTCCTCGAACGAGCCGAACAGCGAGGTGGCCGCGATCACCGCGGTGGCGATGGCGATACCCTTGGTGATGGCCTTGGTGGAGTTCCCCACGGCATCGAGGCCCTGCAGGATCTCCGCCGGCTGCCCCTCGAACTCGCCGGACATCTCCGCGATGCCCTGGGCGTTGTCGGCCACGGGACCGTACGTGTCCATCGACACGATCACGCCCACGGTGGTGAGCATCCCCATGCCGACCAGCGAGATGAAGTACAGGCGCTCGGCCGTGTCGTTCCCCAGGAGGAACGCGCCGATCACCGTGGTCGAGATCACCAGGATGGCCCACACCGTGGACTCCAGGCCGACCGAGAACCCCGACAGGATCGTGGTGGCCGGCCCGGTCTGGGCGGACGCCGCGATCTCCTTCACGGGCTTCCGGGTGGTCGACGTGAAGTGCTCCGTCACCACGGAGATCACTCCGGCTAGCACCAGGCCGATGACCACGGCCCAGAAGACCCGGAGATCGTGGACGTACAGGTCGGCCACGAAGTACACGCCGACCGCCGAGAGAAGCGCCGAGAAGAAGAACCCCCGGTTGATGGCCCGCATCCCGTGCTCGGTCTCCGACCGCGGTCGCACCGAGTAGATGCCGACGACGGAGGTCACCACGCCCACGGCCCGGACCAGGAGCGGGAACATCA
>JBOGWD010000274.1:0-8917 GCA_050693275.1 Actinomycetota bacterium
CCAAGCACGCCGTGGATCGGCTGACCGCAGGTCAGTGCGACGAGGATCCCCGAACATGACGAGACCAGCGAGCGTATAGAACCGCTCTATTCGGTCAGCCCGGGGGTCCGAACTCCTCCCTCTGCCCGCGAGGGCGGCTGGAGCGAGGCAACAGCCAATACAGGAGGTGAGCGTATGACGCTCTGGTCCACGCGGCTGGTCGCCTCGGCCCTCGCGGCCGCGGTGGCGACCGGCCTGCCCGCCGGCGCCTCGGCGGCTCCCCCGGAGCCGCAGGCGCCCCAGACGGCCTGGCAGCTCCAGGCGCAGGTTCGCCCCCAGCCCGGAGTCAGGCTGAGCAAGCCCAGGGCCCTCTCCGATGCCGTCTCGCTGATGCGGCGGGCGGCCTGCCGGAGGGCCCGCGATCTGCTGTGGGACGGTGAGCCGGGCCGCACCAAGGTGCGGCTGACGATGTGGAGACACTCGGGAACCCCGGACGGGACCCAGGCCCCCGTGACCGAGGTCGGCTGCCACGAGCGGTTCGCCGCGGAGAGCGCCTTCCGGCTCAGGGCCCGACTGGGCTGGCCGGAGGCTCCCGGCGACATGACCGCCACGGGTCCGATGACGCTCGGCCCCGCCGTGGCCAAGGCCGGCGAGGTGGCGAACGCCCTGGCCGACCGGGTCCTCCAGACCGGTGAGCAGCCCTGGATCACGGTGCGGATGTGGAGGGTGAACAAGACCCCCCGGCGGATGGTCCAGGCGCTGGCCCGCCGCTATCGGGTCGGCGTGACCACCGCGGTCCACGTGGCCGGCTGCGAGTCGGGGTTCAATCCCAAGGCCTACAGCTACCCCTACGCGGGGATCTTCCAGCAGGACGTGCGGTACTGGCCCGGCCGGGCTCGGCACTACGGCCACGCGGGGGAGAGCGCCTTCGACCCGTTCGCCAACATCGACGTGAGCCTGAAGATGGCCCGCGCCGCCGGCTGGGGCCACTGGGGCTGCGCGTAGACGTCCCGGCCACCGCCCGGGGGCCCGATCCCGGTCTCCGGGCGGAGGGCCTACTTCCCCTTCCGCTCCTCGATCGCCCCGGTGACCCTGGCGGCCACCGCGGGCATCTCGGCTTCCATGGCCCGGAAGTCACGGCCGAACATCACCACGGCCCGCATCGGGCTGGTGGCCACGACCGACGCCGTCCGCCGGACGTGCTCGAGGAGGGCGATCTCACCGAAGAAGTCCCCCGGCCCGAGCTCAGCGATCACCTCGTCGCCGTGTCGGACCGCCGCGGTCCCCGACTCGATCACGAAGAACTCGTAGGCGAACTGTCCCTCCTCGACGAGATGCTTGCCCTCGGCCACGTCGACCTCGTCGGCCCAGCGAGACACCTGCTCCCGCTCGGCATCCGAGAGCTCCGCGAACAGCGGGATCGACTTCAGACGAGCCGGATCCATCCACACCCTCCTTCCCTGCGCCGGCTTCAGTCTTCCACGACCGAGGCCGACGGGCCAGCCGGTGAGCCCGCGCCGCGTCGTCCTAGGGTCCGGCCTCGGGCTCCGGCACGCTCCGGGCGAAGCTGGCGGCCACCGCCCCGGCCAGGATCAGCAGCCCCCCGAGGAGCACCCCCGCCCGCAGCGCCTCGCCGAGGAATGCCAGCGCGAGCATGGCCGCGGCCACCGGCTCCAGCGACGAGATGATCGAGGAGCGAACGGCCCCCAGGCGGCGAACCCCCAGGAACAGTAGGGAGAACGCCCCCGAGGTGAGGACGCCCATGGCCGCGATGGCCACCCACTCGTCGGGCCACATGGGGAACCGGCCCGTGCCCGAGGCAATGGCGTACGTCCCGTGGCCGGCCGAGGCCGACAGGGCGATCCACATCGACGCTGCCAGCGGCGACGTCCGCCGGACCAGGGCCTCCAGCCCGATCAGGAAGAAGGAGATCGTCACCGCCGACGCCAGGGCGAAAGCGATGCCCAGGGCACTGATGTCCAGCCCGCCCGAGGAGGCCACCACGACCCCTGAGCCGGCCACCGCGGCGACCAGCGACCCGCCGACCAGCAGGCCGGGCAGGCCCATCCCGAAGGCGGCGGAGAGCAGGGCCACCCATACGGGATAGGTGTAGAAGAGCAGTGTGACGGTGGCGGCCGTCCCTCTCCCGAGCGCCAGGAAGAAGAACGCGGACTCGACGCCGTAGCCGAGCGCCCCCAGCACCGCCAGCCTACGGCCCTCGCCCCCGGCGGGAAGGAGCGGCTGCCGCCCGATCACCAGGAGCAGGGCCAGGACCAGGGCGGCCGTGCCGAACCGTATC
The DNA here is from genome assembly GCA_050693275.1 of Actinomycetota bacterium. Lineage (GTDB taxonomy): Bacteria > Actinomycetota > UBA4738 > UBA4738 > CALAEC01 > CALAEC01. Next base: position 2,279 of record JBOGWD010000274.1, read on the forward strand.
GACAGCAGGGCGCTGACCGGGACGTCGCGCACGCCCTCGGAGCGCCCGATCGTGACGATCCCCCCGAACAGCACCGCGGCCAGCGCCACGAGCACGCCGCCGGTGAGGTCATGCCGTCCCCGCTCCGCCATGGCCGGGGAATCGTACCGGGCGCCACCCGTGCACCACCCGTCTGCTAGGCTGGCCCGTCGAATGAGCAAGGAAATCCTGTTCGAGATGTTCTTCACCAAGGCCCCCGGCCAGGAGAAGCTGAGGAAGACGGCCCACGGCCGGCTTCGGCATCTCCTCTCCGAGGGCTGGCACGAGATGGCCCGGGAGCAGCTCGGGCCGGACTCGATCCGCATCCGCTTCGAGCGCGAGGGCGTCACCCGCCCGCTCCCCCCGCTCCGGACCAAGCCCGAGCCGCCTCCGCGGAGGATGGGCCGGGGCGGGCCCGGCGGCCGCTTCGGCGGTCCCGGCGGCCGTGGCGGACCCGGAGGCCGGGGCGGGCCGGGCGGTCGAGGTGGCCCCGGTGGTCGGGGTGGTCCGCCCGGAGGCCGCGGCGGCCCGCCCGGCGCCGGCCAGGGACAGGCCCAGCCTCCCCCGCAGCGCTAGCCCGACCCTGTCGGCAGCTCCGGCTCGGCCCGGTGGTGGTCGGTCGCTCCCTGGAACGCCCGAGCCGCTCGCAGCAGCACCGCCTCCTCCCCGGGCCGACCGATCAGCTGGATGCCGATGGGCAGGCCGTCGGACGAGAACCCCCCGGGGACGGCCATCGCGGGCAGCCCGGCCAGGTTCACGGACCGGGTCAGGAGCGAGGGCGCTCCATGCCGGACGCTGACCCGGCCAGACCCGACCTCGACCCAGTCCGCGCCTGCGGGCGGCGCCACGATCGGCGTGGCAGCGGCCAGGAGGACGTCGACCACGGTGAGCGCGGACAGGAACGCCTCCCGGACCTCGGCCGCCCGACGCCGGGCCTCCGCCATCACCTCCTCGGGCTGGCCCGCTCCCCGGGCCAGGAGCTCCGCGGTTCGGTCGTGGAGCAGGTCGCGCCGGTCGAGGAGCCCCCCGTGATGCTGGGCCAACTCGGGCCAGGCGATCTCCTCCCACACCTCCGGGGCGAAGGTCCCTTCGCCGAGGACGCCGGTGGTGACGGCACCGAGCTCTCCGAACACATCGACCGCCGCCAAGGAGGCGTCCAGGACCTCCCGGTGGAGGAATGCCACGTACAGCGTGCCCAGCGAGCCCACGGTGAGGTCGCCAAGGGGGCCTCCCACCTCCGCCCCGATCGCCGGATCCCCTCCCAGGACGGAGAGCAGCACCGCGCAGTCCTCCCCCGTCCGGGCCAGGGGCCCCACCGTGTCCAGTGACGGGGCCAGGGGCATCACGCCCTCCAGGCTGATGCTTCCGTGGGTCGGCTTCAGCCCGCTGACCCCGCACATGGAGGCGGGGATCCGGATCGAGCCCCCCGTATCGGTCCCCAGGGCAACCGGGACCACCCCGGCGGCCACGGCCGCCCCGGAGCCGCCGCTGGAGCCCCCGGTGATCCTCGACGGATCCCATGGGTTTCGGGTCGCCCCGCACGCCGAGATCAGGTTCGTGGCCCCCGCGGCCAGCTCGTGCTGGTTGGTCTTCCCCACGATCACCGCGCCGGCGGCGCGGAGTCGTCGGACGGCCTCGGCGTCCCGCTCGGCCGGCCGCCCCCGATACGCCTCGCAGCAGCCGGTGGTCTCCCACCCGGCCACGTCGAACAGGTCCTTCACGGCCACCGGGACGCCGTGGAGCGGCCCGAGGTCCCGCTCGCTGGCCACGTCCTCGGACTTCCGCCGGGCTTCCGCCAGCGCCTCCTCGGCGTGGAGCTGGCTGAAGGCGTTCGTGACCGGCTGCCAGGCGTCGGCGCGACGGAGCGCGTCCTCCACCAGCTCGACGGGGGAGACCTCTCGCTCCCGAACGGCCCGGGCCATCTCGACCGCGGTGCGCATCCCGCGGGAGCCTACCCGCCGTGGTCCGGGGACGTACGGACTAGGCCGAGACCCGCTGGTCCTCAGGAGGTGCCGCCGAGGCGTCGGGCTCCCGGTTCGAGGCGGGCCGGGCCGACACGATCAGGGCCACGGCGGCCACGATCACGGCACCCGCGACCATCGTCAGGGACGTGACGGCCTCGCTGAGGATGGCCCACCCGAGGAACACCGCCACCACCGGGTTCACGTAGGCGTAGGTGGAGACCAACGAGGTGCTGGTCGATCGCAGGAGCCACACGTACGAGGCGAACCCCACCAGGCTGCCGAACACGATCAGGTAGCCCAGCCCCAGCAGTGACCCCAGGGAGATCGCCCCGACGTCGAGGTCGGCCCACTCCCCGGCGACGGTGGCCACCACGGCCAGCACCATGCCGCCCGCCAGCATCTCCATGGCGGTGCCGACCAGCGGGCGGGACGGGAGCGGTGCCCGCCGGGCGAACAGGGAGCCGCCGGCCCAGCTCAGAGATGCCACCAGCAGGGTGCCCACGCCGACCAGGTCGGCGCCGCCGTCTCCGAACGGATCGGCCAGGAGGACGATGCCGCCGAACCCCAGCACCAGGCCGGCCACCTCGACCCAGCGGACCCGCTCTCGGAGCAGGGCCGCCCGGATCGCCACCATCCACAGCGGCACGCTGGCGATCATCAAGGCGGCCAGCCCCGAGGGGACCCGCTGCTCGGCCAGCGAGACGAGCCCGTTGCCGCCGAACAGCATGGCCGCTCCGATGATGAACGCGGACCGCCAGTGCACGGCTCTGGGACGGTCCCCCCCGACGTCGCCGCGGCGCATCGTCAGCGCGTACAGGATCCCGCCGGCCACCAGGAAGCGGACGGCCGCGGACAGGAGTGGTGGGATGGTTTCCACGGTGACCCGGATGGCCAGGTAGGTCGATCCCCACACGATGTACACGGCCACGAGCGCCGCCCAGACCGACGCGGGGCTGGCGTTCCGGTCGCCCTCGAACGGCTCACTCCGGACAGCCATGCGAGCCATGATATCGAAACCGCGGGGGGATTGTGTACCCACTCTAGAAGGAGTACCCTGGATTTCACTTGGTGATGTTCATCACATACAGGGAGTGACCTTGAATACTGAAGCCGGGCTGGACGACATCGATCGGCGCATCCTGGCCGAGCTCCAGGAGAACGCCAGGATCACCTTCACCGAGCTGGGCCGGCGGGCCTCGCTGACGGCGCCGGCCGTGGCCGAGCGGGTCCGGCGCCTGGAGGAGGCCGGGGTGATCGCGGCGTTCCGGGCTCACCTCGACCCGGCCCGGGTCGGCTACCCGATCACCGCGTTCGTCCGGTGGACCTCCAGCGGGCCGGACTGCTCTAGGCTGGGCGAGGTGGCCAAGGAGATCCCCGAGATCGTGGAGTGCCACCGGATCACCGGGGAGACCTCGTACATCCTGAAGGTCGCGGCCCGGTCGGTGCAGCACCTCGAGGCGCTCATCGACCAACTGATGCCGCATGGGTCCACGATCACCTCGGTGGTGCTCTCCTCCCCGGTCGTCCATCGCGCCCTCGCCCCGACAGAGGCCGAAGCGGAGCCCCCGAGGGCACGCCGGCCGAGATCCGCCTGACACGCTGGTAGGCTCCCCACCGTGACCGTGCGCATCGGCCTGGGCCTGTTCACCGGCCAGATCCCCGTCGGCGCGGATCGGACCTTCGAGCAGGAGTACCGGGACATCGTGGAGCTGTCCCGCCTGGCCGAGACACTCGGCTTCGACTCGGTGTGGGTGAGCGAGCACCACGGCTCCGGCGACGGGTACCTGCCATCGCTGCTCCCGATGCTGGCGGGGATCGCCACAGCCACCGACCGCGTGCTCCTGGGGACCGGGGTGATGCTCACCCCCTTCCACCATCCGCTCCGGCTGGCCGAGGACGCGGCCACCGTCGACCTCCTGTCGGGCGGCCGCCTGATCCTGGGCCTGGGGCTCGGATGGCGGGAGGAGGAGTTCCGGATGTTCGACGTGCCGATCCGAGAGCGGGTCCCACGGACCTCCGAGACCGTGGAGATCCTCCGGAAGGCCTGGACCGGTGACCGCTTCTCGCACGAGGGTCGGGTGTACCGGTTGGACCGGGTCAAGGTCACCCCGCCGGCCGCCCGCGAAGAGGGACCCCCGATCTACCTCGGCGGGTTCGTCGAGGAGGCGGTGCGGCGGGCCGGGCGCCTCGGCGACGGGTACATCCGCAGCCGGGGCGGCCTGGAGCACGCCCGGGCCGCCATGGCCTGGGCCGAGGACGGGGCTCGAGCGGCCGGCCGGGGCCCCCACACCCTCGGCTTCGCCCAGCTCCACAACGCCTTCGTGTGGGAGGACGGCGATGCCTGGGAGGCGGTCCGGCCGGGCGTGACCCACCAGCTCGGCGTGTACGACACGTGGCGGGACGGGGCGGACACGCCGGAGAACGATTCCCTCGAGCCGGCGCCGCAGGACGAGGAGCTCCTGCGCAAGCTGACGCCGGCCGGCGACCACCACGAGGTCGTCCGAGCCCTCCGGCCGTGGATCGACGCATTCGGCGACCGCGACGAGTTCCACCTGGTGGTCCGACTGCACTACCCGGGCATGGACATCGAGACGGCCGGCCGGGCCGTCGAGCTATTCGGGACCGAGGTCCTCCCCGCCCTCAAGGGCGCCTGACCAGCGGAGATCGCTCCGACCTCGAGGTTTCCCCTGTGGAACGGGAGGAGCCCGAGGGATTAGGGTGAGCGCGTGACCACCGTCGGCGAGATCATGACGGCGTCCCTGTTCTCCATCGGGCCCACCACGACCGTGGCCGAGGCGGCCACTGTGATGGGCGAGCGCCGCATCGGGTCGGCCCTGGTGATGGACGGCGACACGCTGCTGGGGATCTTCACCGAGCGGGACATCGTCCGGGCGCTCGGCGAGCACTTCGACGCGGCGGGCCACGCGGTCTCCGAATGGATGACGTCCGATCCCGTGACGGTCCCGCCCTCCACGCCGGCCGAGGAGGCCCTGGGGACCATGCTCGGTCGGGGCTTCCGGCACCTCCCCGTGGCCGAGGGCGACCGAGTGCTCGGGATCGTCTCGATGCGCGACCTCACCGCCGCCGGCGTGAGCCCGCCCGAGGCCGCCGGCTGAGGTCGATCAGGCGCTGGAGGCGAAGCCGGCCCCTTTCGGCTTGTCCGGGAGGTCCTCGGCCGCCTCTTTGAGGGCCGTCCACACCGCTTTGAAGACCTCGCCTGCGTAGTCCGGCGGCTGCGATTCCCCCCCGCCCATCGAGCCGCGCAGCGCGGACGCGGTGATGTCGGTGGCCTTTTCGAAGAGCTGCCAGTCGATCTCCCTGCCCATGCGGATCCTCCTTCTCGGCTCTTGCGGAACCCTACCGAACCCGGGCCGCGACGTCCGAGGTCGGCAGGAACGCCCGCCGTTGTCCCCCCGTGCCCGATACGATGTGGACATGCGCAGGCGGGACATGCTCGTCGCCGCGGGCGCGGCCTGGGCCGGCCTGGTCCTCGGGCACGCCCTCTCCTACCTGCTGGCCTACCCGAGCGGTCCCGAGCGCCACGTGCAGCTCCTGGCCACCGGGCACCGGTGGCTGGGCCCGGCCGTCCTCTCGCTGGGGGCGGCCGTCCCCGCGGTGCTGGTGGCCGCGGCGTCCCGGGCCGTGCGGACCGGAGCCTCGAGCCCCCGCGGCCTCCTTCCTCGGCTGGCCGCCGTGCAGACGGCCGCGTTCCTCGCCATCGAGGTCGCCGAGCGCGGCTTCGACCTCGCCTGGGCCCTGACCGACCCGGCCGTCCTGCTCGGCCTGGTGATCCAGGTGGCGGTGGCCGCCGCCGCGACACTGGTCCTGGGGACAGTGACGGCGGCCGTTCGCCTGGCCACCCGACATCCGCGGCGCCCCACTCGTGACGAGCAGCGGCCTCGGCGACCGGGGCCGGGGACCGCGCCGGTCGTCCGGCCGGCCTTCCTGGTCCGAGCCCGACGGCGGGCCCCACCGATCCCCCTCGCGGCGTGATCCGGGGCCGCGACCGCGGCCCGGACCGACCTCGAGGAGGTGAGGATCATGAAGGTTGCGAGATGGCTGATCCCGCCCGCGGGCGTGGCGGCCCTGGTGCTGCTGTTCCTCATGCTCCGCCCGACGGACGAGCCGCAGCCCCGGACCTCGCCGGGCCCGACCGTGACGGGGACCCCGGCGGCCTCGCCGACCCCCGAGTCGCCCGAGTCGTCGCCGACCCCGACCGAGGACTCCCCCGACGCCCTGGAGGCGGAGATCGAGGTCGAGGAGGGCCGGGTCCAGGTCGAGGTCGAGGACCGGCGCGTGCCGAATCCGGCCACGATCGAGGTGACCCAGGGGGAGCGGGTCGCCCTGCGCGTGGAGGCCGACGTGACCGACGAGGTGCACGTCCACGGCTACGACCTGCTGGCCGGCCTCACGCCCGGTGAGCGGGTCACGATCACCTTCCGGGCCACCATCCCGGGGGTGTTCGAGATCGAGCTGGAGCAGGCGGGCGAGCTCCTGGCCCAGCTGGAGGTGCGGCCGTGAGACGCCTGGCAGTCCCGGCCGGGGCCGCCGCACTGATCGCGGTGACGGCGGCCCCCGCCGCCGCCCACGGGCTCGGCGGGCGGCTCGACCTGCCGGTCCCGGTGTGGCTGTTCGTGTACGGCGCGGCCGCCGCCGT
>JBOGWD010000275.1:0-3135 GCA_050693275.1 Actinomycetota bacterium
GGACGGCGGTGGTGACGGGGGGGAGCTCCGGCCTCGGCTTCGCGCTGGCCGAGGGGCTGAGCGCGGAGGGGATCGGGGTCTCGATCATCGGCCGGGATCCCGGCCGAGTGAGCGAGGCGGTGGCGCGCCTCCGAGGGACCGGGGCCGACGCCCATGGGATCGCCTGCGACGTGTCCGGGCAGGATCAGGTCCGACGGGCCTTCGAGGAGATCGCCAAGAGAGGATCCGTCGGGTTCCTCTTCAACGTCGCCGGGGTAGGCCGGTTCGGCCCGGCGGAGGAGCTCACCGAGGCCATGATCGACGAGGTCTCGGCCGGAAACCTCAACGGGCTCATGCTCGCCACGGCCGCCGCCCTCCCCATCATGCGCTCCGGGGGTGGAGGGACCATCGTCAGCGTGCTCTCGAGCGCCGCGCTGGTCGGGCGCCCCGACGAGGCCGTCTACTGCGCGGCCAAGTGGGGGGCCCGGGGGTTCATGGAGGCGCTCCGGGTCGCCCTCAAGGGGACTCCGCTCCGGACGCTCACCGTGTACCCGGGCGGCATGAGGACGCCGTTCTGGTCGCGGGAGTCGGGGCTGTCGCCGGATCTGAGCACGTACATGGACCCCCGGGACGTGGCCACGCAGATCCTCCGGGTCGCCCTCGACCCGGGAACGGCCCACGTCACCGAGATGACGATCTCCCGCGCGTGACCGTCGTGCGCGGGCCGGACGTCCTTGACGACCTGGCCCGTCGCCTGCCGGCGTCCTCCGTCCTCACGGATCCGGACGTCCTGGAGAGCTACCGGCGGGACCAGGCTGGGCTCGTGGAGGCCGGGGTGCCCCTGGCGGCGGCCCGCCCGGGCTCGGCCGCCGAGGTGCGGGAGCTCCTGCGGACGGCGTCCGCTCACCGGGTCCCGGTCGTGCCGAGGGGGGCCGGGTCCGGCCTGTCCGGCGGGGCCAACGCCGTCGACGGCTGCCTGGTCGTCACGCTCACGGGGATGGACCGCATCGTCGACATCGACCGAGAGAGCCTGTTCGCCGTGGTCGAGCCGGGCGTGATCAACGCTGATCTGTCGAAGGCGGTCGAGGAGCTCGGACTGTGGTACCCCCCGGACCCCGCCAGCGCGGGGTTCTCCACGATCGGGGGCAACGTGGCCACCAACGCCGGTGGCCTGTGCTGCGTGAAGTACGGGGTGACCGGGGACTTCATCCTCGGCCTGGAGGTGGTCCTGGCGGACGGGTCGGCGCTCCGAACCGGGCAGAGGACGGTCAAGGGCGTGGCCGGCTACGACCTGACCGGGCTGTTCGTCGGCTCCGAGGGCACGCTCGGGGTGATCACCCAGGCCACGGTTCGCCTGCGCCCCGCTCCCCCGGCGCCCGCCACCGTGGTGGCCTTCTTCGCGGACCTGACGTCGGCCGGGGAGGCCGTCGCCGAGATCGCCTCGGAGATCGTCCCGTCCCTCCTCGAGCTGATGGATCGAGCCACCGTCCGGGCGGTGGACGAGTGGAGGCACATGGACCTGGATCTCGACGCCGCGGCGATGCTGATCGGTCGGTCGGACGCCGGAGGGGAACAGGGGGCGGCCGAGATCGAGCGGATGGCCGGCGCGTTCGCGTCGGCCGGTGCCACGTTCGTGGCGCAGTCGACCGATCCAATGGAAGCCGACCTCCTGATGACGGCCCGCCGCCTGGCGCTCCCGGCCCTGGAGCGCCGAGGGACCATCCTCCTCGACGACGTGGCGGTGCCCCTCGGGCGGATCCCCGACCTGCTCGACGCGATCCAGCGCGTCGCCGATCGCCGGGGAGTGCTGATCGGCACGTTCGGCCACGCCGGCGATGGCAACATGCACCCCACGATCGTGTTCGACCACCGCGATGCGGAGGCGGTCGCCCGAGCCCGGTCCGCGTTCGAGGACATCGTGCGGGCGGCGCTGGACCTCGCGGGAACGATCACCGGGGAGCACGGGGTCGGCCTGCTCAAGAAGCCCTTCCTGCCCGAGGAGCTCGGGGAGCCAGGCCTCGAGGCGCATCGGCGGCTGAAGCAGGCGCTGGACCCGCTCGGCATCCTCAACCCCGGCAAGGTGCTCTAGGGAAGGATGCCGAGCTCGTCCAGCGACACCCGCAGCTCGGCGGCGTCCCGGTACACCAGGAACGCGCCGGCCCGGATGAGCTCGTCCTCCCCGTAGCCCCCGGTGAGGACGCCGACGCTCAGCATCCCCGCCCGTCGCGCCGCCAGGAGGTCCCACACTGCGTCACCGACGACATAGCACTGGTCGGCCGGGAGACCGAGCCGCTCCCGGCACGCGATGAACAGGTCGGGCGCCGGCTTGGCCCGAGCCACGTGGCCCCGCTCGACCACCACCGTGTCCGGGCCGAGGCCGAGGACCTCGAGCGAGGCGTCGATCTCCGGGCGCCGCCCCGAGGTGGCGATGCCGTACGGGATCCCCAGCTCGGCGAGGTACCGGAGGAGCTCCACCGCACCGGGCAGGGGCCGCCGGTCGGGCTGGAGCTCGCGGAAGAGCTCCCCGTGCCGCCGCTGCACCGCCTCGACCTCCTCGGCGTCGAGGCCCCGCCCGACCTCCCGGGCCACGGCCCGGGTGAACAGGCCTCCGCTCATCCCGATCTTCCGGTGAATCCGCCAGGCCTCGATCGGGAGGCCGGCCTCGGCGAGGGCCCGGTGCCACGCGAACACGTGCGCGTACACGGTGTCGACCAGGGTGCCGTCGAGGTCGAAGATCAGGCCCCGCACCGGGCCAGCATAGCCCCGGCGCTCAGGCGGTCGAGCTTACTCCCAGGAGGTGGTCTGGAACACGGAGAGGATGTTCCCCTCCGGGTCCTTGAACCAGGCCCCTCTCTCGCCGCCGAGCTCGGCGATCCCGTTCTCCGTCTTCAGTCCGGGCATGTCGTACTCCTCGAACATCACGCCCCTGGCCCGGAGATCGGCCACCGCGGCCTCGATATCGTCCACGATGAATCCGCCCAGGGTGTGCTGGGCGGTGCCGGCGAACTCGGTCGGATACAGCGAGACCACCGAGTCCCCGCTCCGATAGGTGATCCCGGCAGGGTTCTCCATCACGACCTGGAGCCCCAGGACACCCTCGTAGAACTTCCTGGTCCCGTCGAGGTCCTTGGCCGGGATGGTCGCGCTGAACGACCA
>JBOGWD010000276.1:0-2282 GCA_050693275.1 Actinomycetota bacterium
GGGGAGGCGGACCGGTCAGGGTCTCGTACGGGAGGAGCATCGCCGCGACGAAGACAACGGCCCCGGCGATGGCCACCAGCGCCGGCCACCGTCGGGGGGAACGATCCACCTCGGGAAGCGGGTCACCCATCCACCGGAATCTTCCCATCCCCCGGTGGGGGAGCGCACGTATCCTCATGTGGATGAGCTGGCAGGCGTGGTTCCGGGATCTGGACCGGGTCCGGCGGCAGCTCCACGAGGATCTGGGGGTGGCCCGGCGTCGAGGCCGCGTCCCCGTGCGCCGTCGGGCGACCTGGTGGGCGGCCATCGGCATGGTGGGCCTCCTGGCCGGAGCCTCCGAGCCGGCCATCCTGGGCATCGTGGCCTTCGAGCTCGTGCTGGCCCCCCGGCTGGCCCGGTTCCCTCGCCGGAGCCTGGAGCGCCTGGTTCCCTGGGTCCCGCCCGAGTCCTGGCACCCCAGCCCCGAGGCGCCGGCGCCCATGCCCCGGGCGCGCTGAGGGAGAGGGAAGCGCGGATAAGCGCCACCCGCTGCCTCCCCTCGCGCGTCTTGACGTAATGTTCCTTATCGGCGTTTAGCCCCAGGGGGTGGCGGGGACGTGTTCACCCCGGAAGCGCCGTGGGGTGCCGGTCCCTCGATGGAGGCCGGCGGCGCAGAAGCCGGTCGCGCACGGCCCACACGAACACCTGCCACAGGGCCTCCAGGACGATGGCCCGGGAGATCTTGGAGTGGCCGTGCCGGCGCTCCTCGAAGGTGATCGGGACCTCGCGGATGGCCAGCCCCCGGCGCCACGCCCGGTAGGCCAGCTCGACCTGGAAGGCGTACCCCTCGGACCGAAGCTGATGGGTCACCAGCTCGCGGAGGGCCTCCCATCGATAGGCTCGGAAGCCGCTGGTGGCGTCGGCCACCGGAATGCCCAGCAGGAGGCGGACGTACAGGTTGCCGCCCCGGGACAGGACCCGGCGGAGCGGGCTCCAGTTCCGCACTTCCCCTCCCGGCACGTAGCGGCTGCCGATCGCCAGGTGGTGGCCCCGAGCGGCCTCGAGGAGCCCGGGCAGGTCGTCGGGCCGGTGCGAGAGGTCGGCGTCCATCTCCACGACGACGTCGTAGCCCTCGTCGAGAGCCCGGGCGAACCCGTCGATGTAGGCGCTGGCCAGCCCGCCCTTCTCGGGGCGCTCGATCAGGGTGATCCTGGGCTCGCGGTCGGCCATCTTGCGGACCAGGTCGCCGGTGCCGTCGGGCGACGAGTCGTCCACGACCTTGACGTCCACCAGTCCGGGGGCCGCCAGGACCCGCTCGACCACGTCCTCGACGGTCTCGCGCTCGTTGTAGGTGGGCAGGATCACGGCCACACGTGGGTCGTCGGGGAGCGGCCCCGGCTCCCGCGGGCGTGAGCGCCTCGGAGCGAGGTAGACGAGACCGATCAGGACCAGGAAGGCCAGGGGGAGCCATCCGCCCACGGCGTCGTACGCCGTGGTGTCGGCCGCTGCCGGGAACCGGGCCCGAACGAGGGCCGGCTCGAACAGCCCGGTGCGGTCGACGACCTCGCCCCGAGGGCTGATGACCGCGCTGATGCCCGACAGGGCCGCGTGCACCACCCACCGGCCGGTCTCCACCGCCCGCATCTCCGAGAGCACCACGTGCTGCTCCGGCGCCGCGCTGATCCCAAACGTCGAGTTGTTCGTCGACACGACCAGGAACCCGGTGTCCTCGGTGACGAAGTCCCGGACCAGATCGGGGAACGCGTTCTCGAAGCAGATGATCGAGGCGAACCCCCCCACCGCCGGCGTGGTGAACCGTCCCGGTTCCTCTCCCGGCGACAGGTCGGCGCGCACCCGGCGGATGTCCGGGATCCATTCGAGGAACCGCCGTCCCGGGACGAACTCCCCGAACGGCAGGAGGTGGTTCTTCGCGTACCGATCGAGGATCCGCCCGTCCGCCGAATACAGGAGGTTCTCGTTCAGCAGCCGCCCGTCGGGGGTCTCGGTGATCGCGCCCACGAGCGTCGGGACGCCGACCTGGACGATGGCCGAGTCGACCACGGGCCCGATGACCTCGTCCATAGTCGGGTCGCGGTCCAGGGCGTTCTCCGGCCAGATCGCCAGGTCCGGCGGGTCGGTCGACAGCTCGAGGTGCAGCCGGGCGTGGTTCTCCGCGACCACGTTGTCCTCGATGATCCGGCTGGCCGTGCCGATCTCCACCGGCACGTTCCCCTGGACCACGGCGACGTCGACGGACGGTCCCTCGGGCTCGGCGAGCGGCACGGCCGCGGGGAGGAAGGCCA
>JBOGWD010000277.1:0-1175 GCA_050693275.1 Actinomycetota bacterium
CGGCGGTTCCGTACGTCACCGCGGCGAGGAGACCGAGCAGGACAGCCATGGGCGGCGCAGTCTCCCACGACCGGAGGCCCCTTGTTCGTGCTCAGATGCCGGCGGGCTCGACGTGCCACGGCTCGTGAGGCACCGGGAACTCCAGATCGCACGAGGCGGCAAGCGCGTGCGCGAAACGCTCGGCCGCCTGTGACGGATAGCCGAGATCCGCGGCCAAGCCGAGCTCGTGGTTCGATTGACCCGGCGGCGCGGCCAGACTGGGTTTCCTTTCGAACAGCGCCGCCTGCTCGGCCCGAGTCCGAAAGCCCGAAACGATCCACAACCCGCCGACCCGTTCGAACAGGCAGGAGACCCGAGCCACGAAGAACGGTTGCATCCCCTCGCTTCCCGGTGGCGACGTGACCACCGCCCGGGCCGTGGCCGACACCGTTCTCGTCTGTGACAGGAGCGGGAGCGAGACCTCGACCTCGACGGTGACCACGGCCTCGCCGGACCCCGGCTCACAGCGGCACTGGACCAGTCGAGCTCCGTTTCGCTGCGCCAGATCGGACGCCACCTGAGCGGCGGACGATGACGAGATCACCAGATCCTGCGCCGCGCCGAGCGCCGCGGCGTCGGCTGCGGTCTGGGCGCGAGCGCGAGCCACGACCACGCGAGAGAGATCGGCGGAGAACGCAGCCACCACGGCCGCCAGCCCCAACGCGCCCACGATCACGATCGAGGCACTCCCCCGCTGGCTCACAGTGCCTCGCCGTCCGTTTCCTGTCGCATGGTAGCCTCGGCCGAAAGGACGACCTCGGCGGGGAACAGCCACTCGACGAACGGCACCACGACCGGGGCCCGATAGGAGACCCGGACCGTCACCGGATCTCCCACACCTCCGGCCCGCTCGATCGCCACCTCGGTCCTGCTGTCGGGGAGTCCGCCGCCACCCCGCAGAGCGGCGTCACGGATCCGACCCTCGTCGAGCGTCACGGCGGCCTCCCGGGCTCCCTCCCGAGCGGCCCCCGCGACGACCAAGGCGTCCTTCCCCGTCAAACCGACCTGGAGAAGCGCCAGCGCGGCCAACAGCGCCAGCGGCAAGACCAGCGCCAGCTCGACGGCGGCGCTGCCGTCAGAAGAGCGGGCGCGCACCGGCCGTCTACTGACTCTCGCCGACGATCCGATCGATGATG
>JBOGWD010000278.1:0-5252 GCA_050693275.1 Actinomycetota bacterium
GCGGCCATCACCAAGGTGCTGGCCGAGAAGGGCATGGCCGACTTCACCCCGTTCGAGGAGATCGACAAGGCCCCGGAGGAGAAGGAGCGGGGCATCACCATCGCCATCGCCCACGTGGAGTACGAGACCGAGAACCGCCACTACGCCCACGTGGACTGCCCCGGTCACGCCGACTACATCAAGAACATGATCACCGGGGCCGCTCAGATGGACGGGGCCATCCTGGTGGTCTCGGCCGCCGACGGCCCCATGCCCCAGACCCGGGAGCACGTCCTGCTGGCCCGCCAGGTGAACGTGCCCTACATCGTGGTGGCCCTCAACAAGATCGACGCCGTGGACGACCCCGAGCTCCTGGACCTGGTGGAGCTGGAGGTCCGGGAGCTGTTGAGTTCCTACGAGTTCCCCGGCGAGGACACCCCGGTGGTCCGGGTCAGTGCCCTGAAGGCCCTGGAGGGCGACGAGGAGGCCAAGGCCCAGATCCTGGCCCTGATGGAGGCGGTGGATACCTCCATCCCCGAGCCGACACGCGACGTGGACAAGCCCTTCCTGATGCCCATCGAGGACGTGTTCTCCATCACCGGGCGGGGCACCGTGGTCACCGGGCGGGTGGAGCGGGGCACAGCCAAGAAGATGGAGGAGGTGGAGATCGTCGGGTTGGGGGAGACCCGCAAGACCACCGCCACCGACCTGGAGATGTTCCGCAAGCTCCTGGACGATGTCCAGGCCGGGGACAACGTGGGGGTGCTCCTCCGGGGGATCGACAAGGAGGACGTGGCCCGGGGCCAGGTGCTCTCCAAGCCCGGGAGCATCACCCCCCACACCGACTTCTCTGCCCAGGTGTACGTGCTGTCCAAGGACGAGGGGGGCCGGCACACCCCCTTCGTGGAGGGCTACCAGCCCCAGTTCTACTTCCGGACCACCGACGTCACCGGGGCCATCAACCTGCCCCAGGGGACCGAGATGGTCATGCCAGGGGACAACGTGGAGATGGCCGTGTCCCTGGAGAAGCCCATCGCCATGGAGGAGGGCCTCCGGTTCGCCATCCGGGAGGGCGGCCGGACCGTGGGGGCCGGACGAGTGACCAAGGTCACCAAGTAGGGAGCGAGGAGCGTTGGCGGGACCGAAGATCAGGATCAAGCTCCGGGCCTACGACCACGAGCTGCTGGACAAGGCCGCGGGGCAGATCATCGAGCACGTCCAGCGCACCGGCGCGCGCGTGGTCGGTCCGGTCCCCCTGCCCACCGAGCGGTCCATCTACACGGTGATCCGCTCGCCCCACAAGGACAAGGACAGCCGCGAGCACTTCCAGATGCTGACGCACAAGCGGCTGATCGACATCCACGACGCGACCTCGAAGACCGTGCAGGAGCTCCAGCGGCTGAACCTGGCCGCGGGCGTGGACATCGAGATCAAGCTGTGAAGGGGATCCTCGGAGAGAAGCTGGGCATGACCCAGGTCTTCACCGACGAAGGCCGGGCCGTGCCCGTGACCGTGATCAAGGCCGGCCCATGCCGGGTGGTGCAGGTGAAGACGCTCGAGCGCGACGGGTACGCCGCCGTCCAGCTCTCGTACGGCGCCCGGAAGCGAGCGGGCAAGCCGGCCGCGGGCCACTTCGCCAAGGCCGGGATCGACGAGCCGGCCCGCCACATCGTCGAGCTGCGCACGGACGAGTCGTTCGAGCCGGGGCAGGAGATCACCGCGGCCATCTTCGAGCCGGGAGAGCACGCCGACGTGGTGGGGGTGTCCCGGGGCAAGGGATTCTCCGGGCCGATGAAGCGCCACGGGTTCGGCGGCCTCCCTGCCTCCCACGGCACCGAGCGGAAGCACCGCAGCCCTGGGGCCATCGGCGCGTGCGCCACCCCCTCGAGGGTGTTCCGGGGCACGAAGATGGCCGGCCAGCTCGGCAACGTCCGGGTGACCGTGCTGAACCTGGAGGTGGTGGAGGCCGACGCCGAGCGCGGCCTCCTCCTGTTGAAGGGTGCCGTGCCCGGCCCGGTGGGCGGGCTGGTGATGGTCCGGTCCAGCGTGAAGTCGAGTGATCAGCGGGTGAGCGCCTGATGGCCAAGATCCAGATCCAGGACCCGGCGGGGAAGATGGTCGGCGAGCTCGAGCTCGATCCGAGCATCTTCGACGTCGACGTCAACGTGCCCGCCATGCACCAGGTCGTCACGGCCGGCCTGGCCGCCCAGCGGGCCGGGACGCACTCGACGAAGACACGGGCCGAGGTCTCCGGGGGGGGCCGGAAGCCCTGGCGGCAGAAGGGCACCGGCCGGGCCCGCCACGGCTCGATCCGCTCGCCGATCTGGGTGGGCGGAGGCGTGGCCCACGGCCCCAAGCCACGGGACCACTCGATCAGGGTTCCGAAGAAGATGAAGCGGCTGGCACTCCGCTCCGCGCTGACCGAGCGGGCCCGCCAGGACCGGATCCGGGTGGTCGAGACGTTGGCGTTCGACGAGCCCAGCACGAAGGGGGCCGTGGAGGTCCTGGACGCCCTCGACCTCGGCGGACAGATCCTGGTGGTGCTGGCCTCGCCCGAGCAGGTGGTGGAGAAGTCGTTCCGCAACCTGCCCAACGTTCGGTTGTGCTATTCGGGGAACCTGGGGACCCACGAGATCCTCTACGCGGACTGGGTCCTGTTCACCAAGGACGCCATCGAGGCGGTGACGTCGTGAAGGGCGCTCGCGACGTGATCATCCGGCCGATGGTCTCCGAGAAGTCCTACGCCGGCCTCGAGCTGAACCGGTACACGTTCCTGGTGCGACCCGACTCGAACAAGACCGAGATCAAGGAGGCGGTCCAGACGATCTGGAACGTCCGGGTGGTGAACGTCAACACGATGAACCGGCGGGGCAAGGAGAAGCGCTATCGGTACACCAAGGGAAGGCGCCCCGACCAGAAGCTTGCCGTGGTCACCCTGGCCGAGGGTGAGTCGATCGAGATCTTCGAACAGAAGTAGGGGATATGGCGCTGAGGAAATACAAGCCGACCACGCCGGGCCGAAGGGGGTCCTCGGTCTCGGACTTCGCCGAGATCACGCGGGACCGGCCCGAGCGCGCCCTGGTCCGGAAGCTCAACAAGAAGGCCGGACGGAACACCTACGGCCGTGTCACCACCCGGCATCAGGGCGGCGGGCACAAGCGACGGTATCGATTGGTGGACTTCCGCCGGACCAAGGACGGGGTCCCGGCTAAGGTCGCCCACATCGAGTACGACCCGAACCGGAGCGCCCGGATCGCCCTCCTGCACTACGCGGACGGCGAGAAGCGGTACATCCTGGCCCCCCACGGCCTCCGCCAGGGGGACCGGTTGATGTCGGGCCCCGGTGCGGACATCCGCCCCGGCAACGCCCTCCCGCTGGCGAACATCCCGGTGGGCACGGTCGTGCACGCCGTGGAGCTTCGGCCCGGCCAGGGCGCCAAGATGGCCCGCTCGGCGGGAGCCTCCGTGCAGATCGTGGCCAAGGAAGGCCGGTTCGCCCAGCTTCGGCTGCCCTCGGGCGAGATGCGGCTGGTGGACATGAAGTGCCGGGCCTCCGTCGGCGCCGTCGGCAACCCCGAGCACGAGCTGGTCTCCAAGGGGAAGGCCGGTCGGAACCGGTGGCTCGGCAAGCGGCCCAGCGTGAGGGGCGTGGCCATGAACCCGGTCGACCATCCGTTGGGCGGAGGAGAGGGCAAGTCCTCCGGCGGGCGCCACCCCACCTCGCCGTGGGGGAAGACCGAGGGGCGGACCAGGAAGAAGGGCAAGGGTTCCGACCGCTACATCGTCCGGCGGCGCAGGAAGAAGGGGCGCTCATGATGGAGAGCGCCCGAAGGGAGCACGTCTGATGCCGAGATCCGTGAAGAAGGGACCGTTCGTCGACGACCACCTGCTCAAGAAGGTCGACGACATGAACAAGAGCGGTCACAAGCGGGTGGTTCGCACCTGGTCCAGGCGCTCCACGATCATCCCGGAGATGGTCGGTCACACGATCGCGGTCCACGACGGCCGCAAGCACGTCCCGGTGTTCATCACCGAGGGCATGGTCGGGCACAAGCTCGGCGAGTTCGCCCCGACCCGGGTGTTCCGGACGCACGGGCATCACACCGAGCGCAGCACGTCGTTGAAGTAGGGGAGCGATGGAGGCACGAGCGAAAGCGCGGTTCGTCAGGGTATCCCCGCGGAAGGTGCGGAGGGTCATCGACCTCATCCGGAGCAAGCCGGTTGGGGAAGCCCGGCGCATCCTGCAGCTCTCCAACCTCGGGGCCGCCCTCCCCGTGCGGAAGGTCCTCGACTCCGCGGTGGCCAACGCCGAGCAGACGCCCGGCGTGGTGTCCGACAACCTGTTCGTGGTCCGGGCCTTCGTCGACGAGGGGCCGACCCTTCACCGGTGGCGGCCTCGCGCGTTGGGAAGGGCCACCAGGGTCCGCAAGCGAACCAGCCACATCACGGTCGTTCTGGAGTCCGTGGGGGAGGTGAGCCCGATTGGGGCAGAAGGTTAACCCGTACGGGTTCCGGCTCGGCGTGATCTATCCGTGGAAGTCACGCTGGTATGCGGGCAAGGCCGAGTACCGGACCGCGCTGCACGAGGACGTGGCCATCCGCGACTACATCCGGCTGCACCTGTCCCGAGCCGGCATCTCGGGGATCGACATCGAGCGGAAGGGTGACCAGATCCAGGTCTACATCCGGACCGCTCGGCCCGGGATCGTCATCGGGCGGAAGGGAGCGGAGGTCGAGCGGGTCCGCAAGGACCTCGAGCGCATGACGGCCAAGCGGGTCGACGTCAAGGTCGAGGACATGAATCAGGCCGCCACCGAGTCGCGCCCGGAGACCGACGCCCAGCTCCTGTCCCAGGGCGTGGCCGAGCAGCTCCAAGGCCGGGTCTCGTTCCGCCGGGCCATGCGCCGGGCGGTGCAGACGGCCATGCGTGCCGGGGCCCTGGGGGTCCGGGTGCAATGCTCGGGTCGCCTCGGCGGCATCGAGATGTCGAGGAGGGAGTGGTACCGGGAAGGCCGGGTCCCCCTGCACACGCTCCGGGCCAAGATCGACTACGGCTTCTCCGAGGCCAAGACGACGTTCGGACGGATCGGCGTCAAGGTCTGGGTGTACCAGGGCGACGAGATCCCCTCCGAGGAGATGGAGACCGAGCGGGCCCGGGCCCGAGCGCTGGCCGGCGTCCCCCTGCGCGGGCCCAGCGGGGCCTCCACCGGAGCGCTCATCACGGATACGAAAGAGATGGCCGAGGTCTCCCGCCCCGACGACACCCCTCCCGC
>JBOGWD010000279.1:0-1882 GCA_050693275.1 Actinomycetota bacterium
TATCCGTCGCTGTCCGTGATCGTGGCCTTCACCGCCGCGCTCGGGGTGCGCTACTTCACCGAGGAGCGAGAGCGACGCCGGGTGACCCGGGTCTTCGGCCGGTACGTGGCTCGCGACGTCGTGGACGAGGTCCTGGCCGCTCCCGAGGAGGCCCTGGCCACGCTGGAGGGTCAGTCGAGGAGGCTGTCGGTGCTGTTCGCCGACCTGCGCGGGTTCACCTCGGCCTCCGACGGCGCCGAGCCCGGAGAGGTGGTCGAGACGCTGAACGTGTACCTGGACGCCATGGTCCGTGCGGTCAACGAGGAGATGGGGACCATCGACAAGTTCATGGGCGACTGCGTGATGGCCTTCTGGGGCGCTCCCCGGCCGACGGAGCATCACGCGGAGCGAGCGGCTCAGGCGGGCATCAAGATGCTCGCCTACATCGACGAGGCCGTGGCCGCCGGCCGGACCGCGGGCCTCGAGGTGGCCGGCTGCGGGGTCGGCATCGCCACCGGTAAGGCCGTGGTGGGGAACGTCGGCTCCACCGACCGCCTCGACTACACCGTGGTAGGGGACACGGTCAACACGGCCAGCAGGCTGTGCGGCGTGGCCGGGCCGGGGCAGATCGTGGTCACGGAGGAGTGCGCCGTCGCCATCAGGGACCGGTTCCGGATCGGCGACCTGCCGGCCCTCGAGGTGAAGGGGAAGGCTAGGCCGCTCCGGGTCTTCCAGTTGCTCCGCGAGGGCCAGGAGGCCGCCGAGGTCATCGAGGGCGCGGTGCTCGAGTACAGCGAGGAGAAGGGCCACTTCGAGCAGACGGCACCGGCCAAGGGAGCGGGCTATGCGCCCGTCGAGCCCCGGGGTGAGGGAGAGGAGGAACCGGCCTCACCCGGTCCCTAGGCCGAGCCGAGGGCTCGGTCCAGGTCCTCGACCAGGTCGTCCGGGTGCTCGATCCCCACCGACAGCCTGACCAGCGTGGGCGGGACCTCCAGCGGTGAGCCCGCCACGCTGGCGTGGGTCATCGGGCCCGGCACCTCGATCAGCGACTCGACGCCGCCGAGCGACTCTCCCAGGAAGAACAGCTCGGTGGCCTCGGCCACGCGGATGGCCTCCTCCGGTGAGCCCATCTCGAACGACACCATGCCGCCGAAGTCCCGCATCTGCCGGGCGGCCACTTCGCGCCGGGGGTGGTCGGGGAGCCCCGGGTAGTGCACCCGGGTCACCCGGTCGTGGGAGGCCAGGAACTCGGCGACCCGGCGGGCCCCTCGGCAGTGGGCCTCCATCCGGACGGCCAGGGTCTTCACGCCCCGGAGCGCCAGGTAGCAGTCCATCGGGCCCGGCACCGCGCCCACGGCGTTCTGGAGGAACGCCAGCCGCTCGGCGGTCTCGGGGTCGTTCAGCACCAGAGCCCCCCCGATCAGGTCGGAGTGTCCGCCCAGGTACTTCGTGACCGAGTGGATCACCGCATCGGCCCCGAGCTCCAGGGGTCGCTGCAGGTACGGGCTGGCGAACGTGTTGTCGACCACGCACCAGGCGCCGGCATCGTGGGCGATCCGGGCCGTCTCCTCGATGTCCACGACCTTGAGGAACGGGTTCGTGGGCGTCTCCACCCACACCACCGTGGTCACGTCCCGGACGGCCCGGCGAAGGGCGTCGGCGTCGGTCAGGTCCACCGTGTCGAATCCCACGCCCCAGTCGGTCAGGACCCGGGCCAGCAGCCGGTAGGTCCCCCCGTACACGTCGTCGCCGAGGACCAGGTGGTCTCCCGGCCGAAGCCGGGCCAGGAGCAGCGTGGTCTCCGCGGCCAGGCCCGAGGCGAAGCTGAGGCCGTGGGCCCCGCCCTCGAGCGCGGCCAGGACGGTCTGGAGGGCCTCCCGGGTCGGGTTGCCGGCGCGGGCGT
>JBOGWD010000280.1:0-1331 GCA_050693275.1 Actinomycetota bacterium
CTCCAGGGCTCCCCCCTTTCCGTGGCGACGCGGCCCGACCAGCACCCGGGCCCCGGCCTCCCGGGACTCCTCCGCGGTCCGATCCCCCGAGGAGCCGTCGGCCACCACGACCTCATCGACGCCGGGGATGGCTCGGATGCCCCGCACGGTCTCCCCCACTCGTCCGCCCTCGTTGCGGGCCGCCACCACCGCCGCCACCCGCACCGGTGGCACCAGTCAGAGCTCGGGGAACGGACGGGTGGCCCCGTCCTTCACCCCGTAGTGCCCGGCAACGCCGCCGAGGAGATCCTCGATGGCCACGACCATCCCGATCTGACCCGGCATCTGGTCGAGGTTGTCCTGGGTGGCGATGCGGGATGCCAGGTCCCCGTCGCTGCGGAGGATCGACACGAACGGCGGCTCCTCCTCCTCACCGTCGGCCGGCTCTCCGGCCGCCACCAGCGCATCGTGGCCGGCCAGGTTCTCCACCAAGGGGATCAGGAAGCCCTCCGGAGGCACCGCGGAGGTCGCCGGGCCCCCGGCCAGGGCCAGGACCACCTGCCCGGGCCCCCCGATCGCCCTGAGGTCGGCCTCCTCGAGGTGGCGGCCCTCGTCGATCAGGAACCCCGCCCGCAACAGCTCCTCCAGGACCTGGCCACCGGTCAGGCCGAAGGAGAGCCGGTCGGCCAGGAGGCCGGCCGCCCGAGCGCGGAGAAGGTCGGCGTCCTCGGACCCATCTCCCCCCACGATCCGGGCCAGCTCGGCCCGATCGCCCTCGGAGCGCAGGCTCAACCGTCCGGTCACGGTGATCGGTCCCACCACGTCGTCTGGGGTCGCCGCGGCGGCCCGGAGGGCGGCCAGGACGCCGTCGATGCTCTCGTCGTCGGTCCCGTCCTGGGCGATCACGACCACCCGGGATCCGCCCAGCCGTCCGGCCAGCAGGGGCTCCCGGGCTTCCTCGCCGAAGGCTGCCCACAGGTCTCGAAGAGCCACGAGCTCCTCCACGTCCTCCCTCAGCCCGGCGCTATCCGCCGCCAGTCGGTCCGTCTGGTTCTCGAGCTGGGCAACGATGCCTCTGTTGAGCACGGTGGTGCCGGTCAGCACCCCCAGGCCCAGGGCCAGGAACACCCCCACCAGCGAGACCAGGTGGAACCGGAACGTGATCACGGGGAGATTCTAGGGCTGCCTAGAACAACTGGCCCAGCCGGAACAGGAGCTGCCGGCCCATCTCCACGAGCTGGCGCAGGAACAGCTGGAGCGGCTCGGAGACGGCCACCACGGCGATCATGGAGAAGAGGGCCGCGCCCACCAGCAGGGCCAAGTCCCGGCTCCGGACCCGGCCCCGGTACATC
>JBOGWD010000281.1:0-1943 GCA_050693275.1 Actinomycetota bacterium
CGCCTCAGACCGCCGGCCAGGGGAGCGACCGACCGGGGCCCGGACCCGGGAATCGGCCCGCGTCGGCCAGGGAACGGGCTCGGTCGGCGGTGGCCTCGATCTCCTCATCGTCCAGAAGATCTCGCAGCTCTCCGCGAAGGGCGCCGACACGCAGGGCGGTCTCGAGCTCGCGGACGTCCTTCAGCAGGGCCGCCTGGACCGGCTCCCCCGCGAAGTCCCAGACCACCGTGCGGAGCATCGGGTGCTCACTGAAGCACAGGCCGTGATCGACGACCCAGATGCGATCGTCCGTCCCCAGCAGACAGTGACCGGACTTCCGGTCGCCGTTGCCGGCCACCACGTCGAACGCCGCCACCGCCCGGAACTCATCCAACCGCCGATCCCGGAGCGTGAAGTAGTGCTCTCGCGGCTCGGCGTCGACGTAGAGCTGCACCGAGCCCGGCCCGTGCGGACCGTCGCGGAGGACGGTCGGGGGCACGTTCGGCCACCCCAGCGCCTCCGCCAGGCGGAACGCGGCCACCTCCCGATAGCACAGGGTCCCGTCGGGGAAATCCCACAGCGGGGTCTCGCCGGCCCGGGGCTTGTACACGACAGGGAGCGTGCCGCCCCCGCCCCGGACCTCGCCGAGGAACGTATAGTTGGAGGCCCGGGGCAACAGACCGACGACATGGAGTTCGCCCCCCTCGAGCAGCCCCCGAACTTGGGTCTTCACCCAGCCTCCGCCCCGTGGTGGCCGTTCAGCGCGGGACAGATGTGACCCTCCGGGTCCATCGGGTTCCCGCACAGCTCACATCGAGGCCGCCCGGCCGCGGCCACGGTGGCCCCGTGTCGGGCCAGCGCCAGGGCCTGCTCCCGGCTGGCCCAGAACCTGATCCGCCCCGGCTCGACGCCGGTCGGCGGCGCCTCCTCCCCCTCCTCTTCCTCGTCATCCTCCTCCCCGAGGTACTCCTCGCACTCGAGCAGGACCAGGTCCCGGTCTTCGTCGTACCCGATCGACAGGCGACCGGCCCGCCACTCGGGAAGGATCGGGTCCTCCAGGCCCATCTCGTCCGCCCCCGGACCCTCGCCGGTCTCCTTGCCGGAGCGGGCCAGGATCTCCACGAGGGAGGCCGACAGCAGCTCCACCTGCTGCTTCTCGACTGCCACGGTCACCAGCCGGTCGGACTGGCGGCCCTGGAGGTAGAAGACCCGTTCCCCCGGCGGGCCGACCGCTCCCGCAGTGAGACGGTCGACCGGGTCCAGCTCGATCACCGGCCTATCCTCCCACCGTCAGCGGCGAGGCGTCCTCCGGGGAACGAGGTCGGCCAGGTCCCCGGTGTCGTTCACCCGGAGGACCCTGGGCCCGTGGTCGCCCACGAGCACGGCCGACACCGACGCCGGGGCGACCTCGAGCCGCTGGAAGTGGTCGAGGTGGGCGCCGGCGTAGTGTGCCAGGGCCAGGCGGATGGGGTCGCCGTGGCTCACGGCCAGGGCCGCCCGGCCAGTGTGCCGCTCCGCGATCTGCTCGAGGGCCCGCACGGCTCGGGCCTGGACCTCGGCCAGGGACTCGCCCTCGGGGAACCTGGCCGCCGACGGCACCGACAGGATGCGCCGCCACAGACGGCCCCGCCGGATCTGGCCGAACGTCTTCCCGGTCCAGGCGCCCATGTCCGTCTCCACCAGCCCCCGCTCGGTCTCCACCTGGAGGCCGAGCGCCCGGGCGATCGGCGCCGCGGACTCCCGGCACCGCTCCAGGGGGCTCGAGTACACGGCTGCGATGGGAAGCCCACCGAGCCGCCCGGCCAGGGCCTCGACCTGGGCCCGGCCCGCTTCGGACAGGTGGACCCCGGGAGATCGGCCGTACAGAAGCCGCCCGGTGGCGTCGGTGACCCCGTGCCGCACCAGGAGCAGGAAGGTCATGACCCGGAGCATACGGACCCCCACCGGAGCCCGATAGTCTTCCG
>JBOGWD010000282.1:0-7778 GCA_050693275.1 Actinomycetota bacterium
CGCGACGCTCGGGGCCGGATCAGGGGCGGCGTATGCTGGCCGGGATGAGCGACCGGGACGCGTCCGACCCCGGGGCCGTGTGGGATCTCATCCGCCGGGCCGACGAGTTCGTGAAGTACTCACCGAACCGCGATCCGGTCACGGCTCGGACCCAGGCTCGCCGCCAGCTCGAGCGGGCGGCCGAGGCCGCCGCCGCGCTGTCCGATGACGCCGCCCGGGACGCCCTCACCCAGCAGGTCCGGCGCCGACTCGACGACCTCGACCGGGCGGGGACGGACGATGCCGGCGGCTGAGGACGCCGCCCGAATCCCGCCCGGCCAGCACCTCACCCGGGGATGGCCGGTCCTGCACGCCGAGGGGATCCCGCCATTCGACCCCGCGGCGTGGCGGTTCCGGGTCACCGGCGAGGTCCAGCGCCCCGCCGAATGGACGTGGAAGGAGTTCCGGGCCCTGCCGGCGGTGACGGTGACCTCGGACATCCACTGCGTGACCGGCTGGTCGAAGCTCGACAACGCGTGGGAGGGCGTCCCGTTCCGGGAGATCGTCGAGCGCGTCGGCCCGACCGATGCGGCGACCCATGTCATGGTCGAGGCGCCGTCCGGCTACACGGCCAACCTGCCCATCGCGGTCCTGACGGACGACGACGTCCTGTTCGCCTGGTCCCACGACGGCGCACCGCTCCCGCCGGAGCACGGTGGGCCCCTCCGCCTGGTGGTCCCCAAGCGCTACTTCTGGAAGAGCGTCAAGTGGGCGATCGGTGTGCGATTCCTCGACCGTGACGTGCGGGGCTACTGGGAGGAGCGCGGCTACCACAACGAGGCCGAGCCCTGGGCCGAGCAGCGGTACGCCTGGCAGGAGGCCCGCTGACCCGCCTCGTCGTGGCCACGACCACGGGGCTGCACGACCCGGACGGGTCGGCCGGTCTCGAGGGGCGGTCCCTGGTCGGCGTGACCGCGGACGTGGTCGGGCTCTGGGCCCTGGCTCGAGATGGGGTCGTTCTCCGCACCGACGACGGCGAATGGGAGGAGGCCGCCTCGCTCCGCGACCCGAAGCCCCGCTGTCTGCTGCCGCACGATGACGGTCTGCTCATCGGCACCGCGCAGGCCCGCCTGTTCCGCCTCCGCCGCGACACGGTCGAGCCGGTGGAGGGCTTCGACGAGGTTCCCGGGCGCGACGGCTGGTACACACCGTGGGGTGGGCCCCCGGATACACGCTCGATGACCGCCGATGCCGCGGGGACCGTCTACGCCAACGTGCACGTGGGGGGCATCGTCCGATCGGCGCCCGACGGTGGCTGGCAGCCCACCATCGACATCGACACCGACGTCCACCAGGTGATCGCCCATCCCGATCGTCCGGGCGTGGTCCTCGCGGCCACGGCCTACGGGTTGGCCCGCAGCGACGACACCGGGGACACGTGGGACCTGTCGGACGAAGGCCTGCACGCGCCGTACTGCCGCGCGGTGGCCGTGGCCGGCGAGACGCTCCTGGTCACCGCGTCGACGGGGCCCTCCACCCGCCGTGCTGCCGTCTACCGCCGCCCGCTGGACGGCCAGGGGCCGTTCGAGCGGTGCGAGACCGGCCTCCCGGAGTGGTTCACCTCGAACCTGGATACGCACTGCCTCGCCTCCCGCGGATCGGCGGTGGCCCTGGGGACGGCCGAGGGTGCGGTCTGGGTGTCCCGGGACGAGGGCAGGAGCTGGGAGCAGGCCGAGGACGGCCTGCCCCGGGTCATCGGGGTCCTCTGGTCGGGGTGAGCCCGGACCGAGAAGGCCTCAGCGAACCTTGGGAAGAACCTCCTGCTCGTAGAAACGCAGGAACCCACCCTGGTCCGGCCCGATCTGGTGGACCCAGACGTGGTCGAACCCGGCATCGACGAACTCGCCGATCGCCTCGATGTGGCGATCGGGGTCCGGACCGCAGACCACGGCCTCGGACACATCCTCCTGGCACATGGTCTCGGCCGCCTGCTCGAAGTGCCGAGGGAGCGGCAGCTCCTGGCCGAGCTCGCCGACGATGGCCGCGTTCGGCCACCACTCGTGGGCGGTTCGACGCGCCTCGGACTCCTCCTCCGCCCAGCACACGTGAACCTGGCCGAACCGCGGCTTGTCCCTTCCGCCGGCTCGCTCGAAGCCGCGCACGGTGTCGGGCTCGGGCGCGACCGCGATGAGGCCGTCGCCGACCCTGCCGGCCAGCTCCGTGGCCAGGTCGCCCTTGGCGGCCACCAGGCTGCTGCAGGCTCGCGTTCGCAACGGCGGCCGTCGAGAGGTCCAGGGTGCCCGCCAGGGAGAAGCCCGACCCGTCGGGAAGCAGCGAGACCTCCAGGGTGGGCTCCGGCTGGGCTGGACTCGGACGACCTCCGCCGTCCCCCTGGGGCGTCACGGCAGAACGCTACCGCCGGGAGGCCCGGGCGTCGGTACGCCGGCGTACCGACCGTTTACCCGGAGCGGAGAGGGGGAAGGACTAGCGCGAAGCAAGGCAGGTGATCGATGGACGTCTCCACCCGACCGGTAATCGGCTGCTGGACACGCTCCGCCATCCGGACCGACAGGCGTTGGTATCCGATGCACGGTGGCGGCGCTCGAGCAGCGAGACGTCCTGTGGGAGCCGGGGCAGCGGATCGGCGCCGTGGCCTTCCCGATCGGAGGCGTCATCTCGCTGCTCACGTCGACCAGGAACGGGGCCGGAGTGGAGCTGGCCACGATCGGCAATGAAGGGATGGCGGGCGTCGCGGTGGTGCTGGGGAGCCGGGACCGGCCGATCGAACGGGCCGTCTCCCAGATCGCCGGGGAGACCCTGCTCATCGACGCGGACGTGCTTGAAACCCGGTTTGCCGACAGCCCGGAGCTCCGGCAGCTCATGCTGGCGTACACCCACACGCTCGTGAAGCACGTGGCCCAGGGCGTGGCCTGCAACCGGCTCCACCCCGTCGAGCAGCGTTGCGCTCGATGGCTGCTCGCCACCCACGATCGCGTCGGTCGCGACGAGCTCGAGCTCACGCAGGACTTCCTGGCCCAGATGCTCGGCGTGCGCCGCGCTTCGGTCACCGAGACCCTCGGCGTCCTCCAGCGAGCCGGGTTGGTCTCCACGCGACGCGGCGGCATCCGGATCGAGGATCGGGCGGCTCTCCGAGACGCCTCGTGCGAGTGCTACGAGGTGGTCCGGGAGGAGTACGATCGGCTGCTGCCGGCCGACTGAGGCTCGAGGCCCCGGTTCACACCGTCGTCGAGCCGGTACACCTTGTACGCGTGGCCGATCACCGTCTCGGCCACGTTCCGGACGCTGATCCCGCCCGAGGTCACACCCTTCTCCGTCCCTCGGTGGGCGTGCCCGTGGATCACCAGGTCGGCCCCGGCCCTGTCGATGGCCTCGGCCAGGAGATAGCTGCCCAGGAACGGGTAGATCTCCTGCCGCTCGCCCGCGAGCGTGGCATCGACGGGCGCGTAGTGGAGCAGGGCCACGCGGTGGTCCGCCCGAAGAGCGGAGAGCGCCTCCTCCAGGCCCTCGGCCAGAATCTCCGTGTGGCCCACGAAGGCCTTCATCTCCTTCTCCCCGAAGGCCGTGGCGGACGCTCCGGCGAAGCCCCCTCCGAACCCCTTGGTTCCCGCGATGCCGAGACGGCGGCCTCCCACGTCCAGCACGGCGCCCTCCCGCTCCAGGACCCGGATCTCCGCACCCTCGAGGAGGTCGCGGATCCGGCCCTCCTGTCCGGAGTGGTGATCGTGGTTGCCCAGGACGGCCACCACGGGGACGCCGAGATCGCGCAGCCCCTCGGCGACGACTCGGCCCTCCTCCTCGGTCCCGAGCCTGGTCAGATCCCCGGCCAGCAGCAGGACGTCGGCTCGGCCGGACAGGTCCTCGAAGCGGGACCGGATCGTGCCGACCGAATCCAGCCCGGCGTGGAGATCCCCGACCGCGGCGATCCTGGTCACGACACCCGCTCGGCGGGGCCCGGTCCCTGCTCCTCGGTCACCGACAGTTCGTTGTGCACCTCGAGGTCCGGGGCCACCTCGCGCACCACCCGCTCCACCGCCTCCCGGCGCTCGGGGGTGGCCACGGCGCCGGTGAGGAACACCCGCCCGCCGGCGATGCGGGCGTCGAGCTCGAGCTCGCCGGTGCGGGTGTCCGTGGCCAGGGCCCGCTGGATCCGGCCGACCACGTACTCGGGCTCGTCACCGCTCAGGCCGCCACCTCCCCCCGGGCCGCTCCGAGGAGGTCGGAGATGGCCCGGTCTGGGACGATCTGGTCGTTCGACCGCGCGTAGTACAGGAGGCTGAGCACCCGGAGCGGACCGTGCTGGCGGGCCCGTCGC
The DNA here is from genome assembly GCA_050693275.1 of Actinomycetota bacterium. Taxonomy (GTDB): domain Bacteria; phylum Actinomycetota; class UBA4738; order UBA4738; family CALAEC01; genus CALAEC01. The sequence goes on from JBOGWD010000282.1 coordinate 4,313, forward strand.
ACCAGGTAGGTCCAGTCGAGGTCGTCGCGGCGGAGCAGCGCCAGCGCGTCGAACCAGTGCCGGGGACTCCGCTCCTTGTGCACCAGCGCCTTGATCACCACCAGGTCCTCGGGGGCGATCACCGGTGCCGGACATCCCTCGACATCGAGCTCGCGGGCGTGCGCCATCATCTCCTCGTCGAGGAGCACGCTCCCGGTCGACAGGAAGATCACGTCGACCAGCACCCGTTCCTTGAGCGCCTTGAACAGCCACCTGGCGTCGGTCTCCTGGATCCGGAATCCCGACGCCGACAGCGCCCGGAGCGCCGCGCGGGCGTCCTGGGGCCGGACGAACACGTCGATGTCGTGGGTCCACCGGGGCCGGCCGAGGGCGGCCGAGGCCAGCCCACCCATGAACACGTGGGGCAGGCCGCTCCGCTCGAGGACCGTCACGGTCTCCTCGAGGACCCGGAAGAACGTGGCGTCGTCGACCTCCACCTGCCCTTCCCAGAGCTCGATCTCGGTCACGGTCGCTTCGCTCATCGTGGTGCTGGTACCCATCCCCGCCGGCGGGAAACGGAGCATCGGTACACTCGCCCTCGATGCCCCGGTGGGCCACGTTCGCCGTCGCCCTCGTCCTGGCCGGCTGCACGGCCGAGACGGTCCCGCCGGCGCCGCGAGCCACCGGCCTCAGGTGGGGGCAACTCTCCCCGATGCCCACGCCCCGAACGGAGGTCGCCGCGACGGTCGCCGACGGCCGCATCGTGGTGGCCGGGGGGTTCGCCGAGCCGGACCGCACCGTGTCCACCGTCGAGGTGTACGACATCGCCTCCGACACGTGGAGCTCGGGCCCGGACCTCACCCTGGCCGTGAACCACGCCATGGCGGCCTCGCTGGCCGGCGAGGCCTACGTGGTCGGCGGCACCCTCGGGGACGGCACGTCGAGCGACGCCGCCTTCGTGCTCCGGGACGGCGGGTGGCAAACCCTGCCGCCGATGCCCGAGCCGCGGACCGCCGGGGGCGCGGCGGTGGCGGGCGGGCTGATCCACGTCGTCGGCGGCGTGGGGCCGGATGGGGTGGCCGAGCGGACCCTGGTGTTCGATCCGGCCACCCAGCGCTGGTCGGTCGCCGATGGCCTCGGCACGCCCCGCGAGCACATGGGGGTGGCCGGACTCGGGGACCGCGTCTACGCGGTGGGCGGACGAGCCGGCAGCCTGGCCGGCTTCGGTGACGTCGAGGTGTTCGATCCGGGGTCGGGCCGTTGGACCGTGCTCCCCGACCTCCCCACGCCTCGAGGGGGGATGGCCGCGACGGGAACGTCGAACGGGTTCGTGGTGGCCGCCGGCGGCGAGGAGCAGGGCGGCACCTTCGACGAGGTCGAGGCGTTCGACATCGAGGAAGAACGGTGGGTGCGGCTCCCACCGATGCCCACGGCCCGCCACGGCGTGGGCGTCGTGGCGAACGGGACCACGGTCTACGTCATCGCCGGCGGTGTCGATCCCGGCCTGTCGTTCTCGGGAGCGGTGGAGTTGGTCGACCTCGCGCCGCTCCGCTGACCGCGAAGGCGTTGACCCCGCAGCTTCCTGGCAGTCCTGCGGACAGGCCCCCCCGCTGCCGCGGCCCCCTCTTCCCTCCCCGCCCTGATCGCGTCTTCGTAGCCCATACCACCGCGCTCGGGGAACAGCTCCAGCAGCCGCTGGTAGACCCACAGGAAGAGGTCCCCTTCGGTGGCCCTCGGGTACAGCTCCGGGAGTCCCTCGCGGCGGATCGCTTCCACCGTGGGCCGGTAGACCCGATCGAACCAGTCCCCGGCGATCTCCTCGGGCGGGAGCACCTCGCCGCGCTCCTGCATCAGGTGGTACCCGTGGACTTTCACGTTCTCCAGGACCTGGATGTAGCCCTGGGGCCGGCTGAACTCGATCCGAGCCTCGGGAAGGGCCCGCTCCAGGCCCGACTCCTCCATGAAGATCCGCTCCTGCTCGGCGTGGATGACCCGGCCGAGGTCCGCGTCGGCCGGGAGGTTCCACCGGGACCGCAGCTCGGTGACCTCGGCATCGATGGTCGCCACCCCCTGCTGGCGAGCGATGGCGACCCGGTGGTGTCCGTCCACCACGAAGTAGGCCTCCCCGACCTTGTACACCTGGATCGGGGGGAAGTCCCCTTCGGGGAAGGCCTCCTCCACCCGCCGCCACCGGTCCTGGTCTCCCCGGCGCCGGGGAAGGAAGTCCCTGTCGAACTCCCCCTCCCGGTCGACGGTGCCCACGACCTTGTCGACGGGGATTGGCCTGATCCCCACGTAGCGTCGTTCGAACGCCCGGAGCCGCCGGCTCACCTCGTCGAGCGGGAGGAGATCGGAACGCGGACGGCCCGTGCCGATAAGGCGGGCCAGGGCCCGGTACGCCTTCCGTCGGCGAGCCTTGTCGAACGCGGATCGGACCGGCCGCATGCCCATCAGGCCCCCACCTCCACGATCCTCGAGGGCACGGCGTTGACCACGACTGTCTCACCCATCCGCCGATCGGGCCGCCGCCCCCCGTACGGGTGGATGTGTCCGTGGATCAGAAGCCTGAGCCGGAAGCGCCGGGCCAGCCGGTGGAACGCGGCGAATCCCTGGTGGGCCCGATCGTCCTCGTCCCCGACGCCGAGGGGCGGGGCGTGCGTGACCAGGACGTCGAGGTCCCCTCGCCGCCGGGCTCGCCGGGCCAGCCGTCGGGCCCGGCGTCGCATGTGTGCCTGTGTGTACTGATTCGGGCCCTCCCGGTAGCGGATCGAGCCTCCCAGCCCCCCGATCCGGAGCCCGCGGACGTCCTCAACCCGCCCGTCGACGTTCTTGCAGCCCTCCGGGCCGGGAGGCGAGGTGCCGGGCGGCTCCACGGCCCTGATGAAGGGAACGGGGAGGAGGACCCGATCGGGCCGGGGCCGTGGGATGAGCTCGGGGTCGTGGTTCCCCGGCACGTACAGGAGCGGGACGTTCAGCATCGTCACCACGTACTCGAGGTACTCGAACGGGAGATCGCCGCAGGAGACGACCATGTCGGGGGCCGTCCGCGTCAGGTTCTCGGGCACGTACAGCGCCTCGTTCACCTCGTCGGCAAGGGCGAGGATCCTGGTCACGCTCTCCATGCTACGGCCGGCCGGCGCTCCGTCCCAAGCCTCAGGCGTCCTCACCCCACCGTGTAGCGTGAGTTGCGTGGAACACGTCGGACCCCTCGGCTGAGATGCCCCTTCCCGGATGGCTCGCCAGATTCAATCGCGTCGCCACCAACCATGTGACTCGACCACTCGCTCGATGGCTGCCCGGGTTCGCCGTGGTCGTTCACCGGGGACAGCGGTCCGGCCGGACGTACCGCACGCCGGTGAACCTGTTCCGATCCCACGACCGGTACCTGATCGCCCTGACCTACGGTCGGGACCGGGACTGGGTGAGGAACGTCCTCGCCACCGGAGGATGCGACGTGGAGACCCGGGGCCGAACGCTTCAGCTCGTC
>JBOGWD010000283.1:0-28526 GCA_050693275.1 Actinomycetota bacterium
CCCCTTCGTGATGGCCTTCGTGGTGTTCCCCACGGCGTCGAGGCCGGTCATGATCTCGTCGGCGCGCTCCCCCAAGCCGCCAGACATCTCGGCGATGCCGTGCGCGTTGTCGGACACCGGGCCGTACGTGTCCATCGACACGATGACGCCCACCGTGGTGAGCATCCCCATCCCGGTGAGCGAGATGAAGTAGAGCTGCTCGGCCGTGCCGTTGCCCAGGGCGAAGGCCGAGATCACGGCGGCCCCAATGACCAGGATGGCCCACACCGTCGATTCCAGCCCCACGGCGAATCCCTGGAGGATCGTGGTGGCCGGCCCGGTGAGTGAGGACTCGGCGATCTCCTTCACCGGCCGTCGCTCGGTCGAGGTGAAGTACTCGGTGAGGACCTGGATCAGGCTGGCCAGGATCAGCCCGAAGACCACGGCGAACGCGGGCCGGTACTCCTTCATGTAGATGCCGGACAGCACGAACACCGCGACCGCGGAGAGCAGCGCCGACACGAAGAACCCTCGGTTGATCGCCCTCATCCCGGACTCGGTCTCGCTCCGGGGGGAAACGGCCAGGATGCCGACGATCGAGGTGACGACCCCGATGGCCCGGACGAACAGGGGGAACATCACGCCGACGATGGCGCCCTGCGGCGAATCGGCGAAGGCGGCTGCCCCCAGGATCAGCGAGGCCACCAGCGTGACCTCGTAGGACTCGAACAGGTCGGCAGCCATGCCGGCGCAGTCCCCCACGTTGTCGCCCACGTTGTCGGCGATCGTCGCGGCGTTCCGGGGGTCGTCCTCGGGGATCCCCTGTTCGACCTTGCCCACCAGGTCGGCCCCCACGTCGGCGGCCTTGGTGAAGATCCCCCCGCCCACACGCATGAACATGGCCAGCAGGGCGCCCCCGAAGCCGAAGCCGACCAGGACGCTGGTGGCGTCCTGCTTGTAGAGCATCAGGATGGCCGTCGCCCCCAGGAGCCCCAGCCCGACGGTGAACATCCCGGCCACGCCGCCGGTCCGGAACGCGATCGTGAGCGCCCGCTTCAGCCCGGACTCGCGAGCCGCGTTGGCCACCCGGACGTTCCCCCTCACCGCGAGCCACATCCCAGCGAACCCGGTGATCGCGGAGAACGCCGCGCCAAGGATGAACGCCACGGACCGTCCCAGGCGGATCGACGCCTCGGAGTGCACGGCCTCCTTCGGCACGGGGAGCAGGAAGTAGATGGCGATCGTGAGCAGGACCAGGAAGGTCCCCACCGTGCGGAACTGCCGGTTCAGGTACGCGCCGCTGCCGATCTGGATGGCCCGGGAGATCTCGCGCATCTTCTCGGTCCCCTCGGGCGCGGCCAGCACCCCGCGCCCAAGCAAGTAGGCCACGACCAAGGCGATGATCGAGATAGCCAGGATCACCAGCAGGGCCCGGTCCTCGAATGCGCCAAAGACGGCCTCGATGCGGCCGCCTTCCTGGGCCAGCAGGGTCATCGATTGTTCCTCCTCGAAGGCGCGAGGGTTCGGGGGGCCGAGCCCGCGGATTATAGCCTAGCCCTCCGCGGGCTCCTCCCTTGCCGCGGCCCGCTCCCTCCGGATCAGGGGGCTCAGCACGGGCGGCGTCGCCACCGTGGTGACCACGGTCATGGCCACCACCACCCCGAAGAGCTTGGCGTCGAGCCCGAGGCCGAGACCCAGCGATGCTACGATCAGGCCCACCTCCCCCCGCGGCACCATCCCCACGCCCACGGTCAGCCGGCTCCCCCGCTCGAGCCCCAGCGAGCCGAGGTAGCCACCCAGGACCTTCGTGACGACGGCGATGGCCGTCACCAGCGCGGCCAGGCCGAGGATGCTCGCGTCGCCGAACACGGCCGGATCGAGCTGGCTCCCGGTCACCGCGAAGAAGAACGGGACCAGGAGCTCGTACACCGGTTCGATCTGGGTCGCCACCTCGTCCTTGCGGAACTCGAAGATCAGTCCCGCCAGGAACGCCCCGATGATGGCCGCCAGGCCGATCACCTCGGACAGGGCGGCCAGGCCCAGCGTGAGGAGCACGGCCACCAGGAACGGCGAGTCCGGGATGCCGGGGACCCGGACGATGGAGGAGAGCCGCCGGATGGCCTTGGGACCGAGGAACAGCACCACGAACAGGAACACCAGCACCACGATCATGAGGACCGCCAGCTCGACCGTGGACACGTCCCCCACCGCCAGGCCCGAGACCACGGCCAGCAGCATGATGGCCAGGATGTCGTCCACGACGGCAGCGCCCAGGACCACCCTGGCCGCGGTCGTGTTGACGGCTCCGAGGTCCCGGAGCACGCGCGCGGTCACCCCGACGCTGGTGGCCACGATGGCCGCCGAGACGAACAGCGAGTCGGCCCGATCGTACCCGAGCACGACCATCAGCCCCATGCCCGCGGCGAACGGGAGGAGCACGCCAAGCATCCCGACAAGTAAGGCCGGGCGTCCCACCTTCCGGAGATCGTCGAGGCTGGTCTCCAGCCCCACGGTGAACAGCAGGATGATCACGCCGAGCTGCGCGACGACCTCGAGGACCTCCCGCTCCCCGCCCGCGACCACACCGAGGACGTGGGGCCCAACCAGCACGCCGGCCAGCAGCTCTCCGACCACGGCGGGCTGCCGGATGGCCTCGAAGAGCTCGCCGGCGACCTTCGCCGCGGCGAACAGGATGAACAGGTCGAGCAGGACGGACGGGCTCTCCATCTCTCACAGCCTCCCCACGAAAAAGGGGGCACCGATCGCCGACCAGGCTTCCCGGCACCCCTCGGCGCACATCCTAGCGTCGGGACGACCGCGGGTGCTTGAAGCGGGCCCCCCTGTGTCTGATAGTCTCCCCGGCCGATGCGTGGGGGGGCCCACCGACAGCAGAGAGGCGGGGGGCGCCGTGCGGTTCCGATCGTGCTCGGCGTCCTGGTCGTCGTCGCCCTCGGCGCGGGGACCTGGTGGTTCTTCCTCCGGGACGGCGCCCCGATCCAGCTCGGCGAGCCCGAGCATCCCATCCCGGACTTCTCCTTCGACCTCTCCAAGGTCAACGGCACGGCGCCCGGCGGCGAGGTTCAGGCCCAGGAGGTCCGGGGAGCCGCGGACGGAATCCGGGAGACGCTCGACGCGATGTACGTGGCCGGCTTCGTGGACCCCTCGAAATGGGAGGGTGGGACGTTCCCCGAGGTCCTGGAGCAATTCGAAGGCAGCGCCGCCGAGCGGGCCTCGGCCGATCTGGCGTTCCTCACGCTCGGCGGTGAGGCCGACCAGGTGGCGTTCGTGGAGCCGGCCGTGGGCACGCTGAAGATCAGGGTCCTCCTCGGCGAGGACCGGGCGCCTGCCGGGGCCGTGGCCACCACCCGGTTCGTGGGCGATGGGGAGTTCGACGACGGGGCCGCGCTCTTCGTGATCCATCGGGGCACGTACTACCTCCGGCCCGACGGGGACCGATGGCTGATCACCGGGTACGACGTGCACGGCGTGGTGCAGCCGGGGAGCCGGCCCACGGGCTCTGGGGTGGACGGGACCGACACCGGGGCGACCCCGTGAGGAAGTCGACGGCCGCGGCGAGCCTGTTCCTTGTCCTCGGCGCCTGGATCACCGGCGGCGCCCTGCTCGCCGATCCGCAGCCGGCGGACGCGCAGACCGACGCGCCGTCGCAGCTCGGACACGCCGGTGACGCCTCCTTCCTGCCCGGCTTCGAGGACGTGGCCCGGCGACGGAAGCTCTTCATCCTGGCGATCGGCAGCGACGCTCGGCCGGGCGTGTGCGAGCCCGTGGAGCGGTGCCTGGCCGACTCCATCCATCTCATCGGCATCAATCCGCGTCGAGGGGGCGCCTCGATCCTCGGGTTCCCCAGGGACTCCTACGTCCCCATCCCGGGGGTGGGGACCCAGAAGATCAACAACGCTCTCTTCGCGGGCGGTCCCGAGCTGGTGGTCCAGACCGTCGAGGAGCTGGTCGGGGTGGGCATCGACTCCTTCTTCCTGACGTCGTTCGAAGGCCTGCGGCACATGGTCAATGCGGTCGGAGGGGTCGAGGTGGAGATCCCCTACCCGATGAGCGACACGGCCTCGGGTGCGGTGTTCGACGCGGGGTTGCAAGAACTCGACGGCAAGCAGGCGCTGGCCTTCGCCCGGAACCGCAAGAGCACCCCGAACGGGGACTTCAGTCGCTCCGAGAACCACGGCACGCTGATGCTCGGGGCTCTGGAGCAATTCCGGAAGGACATCCGCAGGGATCCCTTCGCCCTGTTCACCTGGATCGTGGCCGGGATCGAGAACATCCAGACCGATCTCTCGGCCGTCGAGCTCTTCCAGCTGTCGCTGGCAGCGCTGTCGATCACCCCGAACCGTGTGGTGAACCGGGTGACGCCGGGCGGCATCGGCAGCGCGGGGGGTGCCAGCATCGTCACGCTGGGCGGCGAGGCCGACGCCGTGTTCGCCGACATCGCGGACGACGGGCTGCTGGACCCGCCGGCCGGCTAGCCCGGCTCGATCGTCGTCGGCGGCCTCGGTCCCCGCCGCCGTGGGCGGCGGCCGGGCTGGAACACGTGCGAGAGCGCCTGGAGCAGGTTCCCGCGCATGTCCTTGCTGGCCACGATCATCCCGATCGCCAGCGCGATGTAGGTGATGGCGAACCCGTATCGGACCGTGGAATCCTCGAACCCGAACTGCCCCAGGAACAGCACCAAGAGGACGGCGCCCTCCCACCGCGCGATCGACAGGTTGGCGATCACCGCCACCGCGAACAGCGACTGCGCCGCGGTGAGGAACACCTCCTCCACCTGGCGGGCGTCCATCTCCATCGGGGTATCGAGGCCGGCCCCGGCCAGCGAGAACACCAACGGGAGGGTCCCCACGAGCAGCGTCCACTGGTTCACCTTCGACGAGATGAGCGTGCCGATCCCCGCCTGGGCCTTCAGCCGCAGGGTGAACAGGATGGCGATGATCATCTCGGGCGCCTCGGAGGCCAGCGGGGCGATCCACTGGATCAGGAGGAACTTGCTGATCCCGAACTCCTCGCCGATCTCCTGCAGGCCCTCGGCGAACGGCTCGGCCACCACGAGGATGGCCGCGGCCGAGTACGCGAATAGGAGGACCGTGGCGACCCGGCGAGGCATCCTCGGCAGCGCCCCGATGGCGGCAGCGGCCCCGATCAGCTCGGGCTCCTCCACCTCCTCCCGCGCGGCCCGGAGGATGTAGAAGATGAACAGCGTCCCCAGCACGCCCAGGTCGAGGAGCGAGAGCTGCCGCCGGAGTGGGATCGTGAACGCCCACAGGGTGGCCACCAGGAGGAAGCCCACGTCCGTACGCTGCTCCCGGCGGAGGCGCAGGATCCGCTTCTTGGTCTTGAACGCGAAGATAAGGACCACCGCGGCCCACCCGATGCCGATCAGGAGGCGGTTGGCCCCGGTCATGTTGGCCACCGCCAGGTGCCGGGCCTCCTCGTCCCCCTGCCCGGCCCGGAACGCCAGGAAGAGGTCGACCGCGTACTCGGGGAGCACCGCGATGAGAGCCAGCACCGCGATGGCCAGCGTCTGGGAGATGTCCAGCTGGGCCACCTCGGCCGCCCAGGAGAGGACGAAGGCCGCCCCCAGGATGGCCACCCCGAACAGGGTCGCCTCGAGTACGAGCGGGACGTGCAGGACGTCGAACCTGGCCGCGAGTCCGGGGAGCGGGGACACCAGCGCCAGGAGGAGCGAGGGCCGGAGGAGGGCGACGCTGCGTTCCTGCACGGAGCCGAAGCATACCGGACGGCCGGTCGTCCCCTCCCGCGCGTGTCACCATGAGCGGATGGACGTCAGGGTGTTCCTCGACCAGCTGGCTGCCGATGAGGTCGTCCGGGACCGGCTGGTCCACGTGGAGACGCTGCCGGCCCGCGAGCCCGACCCGGCGCCGTTCCCGGGCCTGCCGGACCCGATCCCCGACCGGCTCCGCCTGCTCGGGATGGAAGGCCTGTACCCGCACCAGCGCCAGGCCCTGGACCGTCTCGAGGACGGACGCAACGTGATCGTGGCCACCGGGACGGCCAGCGGAAAGACCCTCATCTACGACCTCGCCTTCGCCCGGGCCGCCCTGGAGGATGCCCGAAGCACCGCCCTGTTCCTGTTCCCGACGAAGGCGCTGGCGCGAGACCAGCTCCGGCAGATCCGGGACCTCCGTCTTCCTCAGATCCGGGCTGCCGTCTACGACGGCGACACGCCCAGCGCCGAACGCCCCCTGATCCGGAAGACGGCCAACCTGATCCTCACGAACCCGGATATGCTCCACCGGGCCATCCTCCCGGCCCACGCGCGGTGGGCCGACTTCTTCCTCCGTCTGGCCCTGGTGGTGGTGGACGAGGCCCACGTGTGCCGGGGCGTGTTCGGCTCACACGTGGCCATGGTCCTGCGCCGACTTCGCCGACTGGTGGCCCACTACGGCGGCGAGCCGCGCTTCGTCATGGCCTCCGCCACCGTGGGCAACCCGGGCGAGCTCGCCGAGCGACTGGCCGGCGTCCCCTTCGAGGAGGTCGCCGACGACCGATCCCCTCGCGGCGAGAAGCTGTTCTGCCTGTGGAACCCGCCCCTGCTCGACGACGAATCCGGCGCCAGGGGCAGCGCCATCACCGAGGCGGCGCTCCTCCTGTCCAGGCTGGTGGAGGGCGACACGCGGTCGATCGCGTTCGCCCGGTCCCGCCGGGCCGCGGAGATCCTGGCCGACGCCACCCGTCGGAGCCTCGACCCGGCCGTGGCCGGAAGAGTCAAGGCCTACCGGGCCGGGTACCTCCCCGAGGAACGTCGAGCCCTGGAGCGCGCGCTGGCGGACGGCGACCTCCTGGCCGTGGCCTCGACCTCGGCCCTGGAGCTGGGGATCGACATCGGGACCCTCGACGCGGCGATCCTGACCGGCTATCCGGGGACCCGCGCCTCGATGTGGCAGCAGGCCGGGCGGGCCGGGCGCCGGTCCGAGTCGTCCCTGGCGATGCTGATCGCCCAGGATGACCCCCTCGACCAGTACCTGGTGACCCACCCCGAGGACCTGTTCCGGAAGCCGCCCGAGGCGGCCGTGATCGACCCGACCAACCCCTACGTCCTGGGCCCCCACCTTCGCTGCGCGGCTCGGGAGCATCCCCTGGCCCCGGAGGAGGTGCGGTTCTTCGGCGACGAGGCCGAGGACGTCGTGGCCCGCCTCGTGGCGGATGGCGGGCTGGTGGACCGTCGCGGTCGCTTCCACACCCGCGCCGGGGACTCGCCGCACGCCGACGTCGACATCCGCTCGGCCTCCGGCCACCTGTTCCTGATCGTCGAGGCCGGCACCGGGGCGCTCCTGGGGACCGTCGACGAGCCACGGGCGTTCATCCAGGTGCACCCGGGAGCCATCTACCTCCACCAGGGCGAGCAGTACGAGGTCGTCGAGCTCGACCTCGCTCGCCATGTGGCGCTGGTGCGCTCCTCCGACGCCGACTGGTACACGCAGTCCCGGGACATCACGGACATCGATGTCCTCGGCTCGCTTGTCGAGTCGAAGATCGGCGAGACTCCGATGTTCTTCGGCGACGTGCGGGTGACCGATCAGGTCGTGGGCTACGTGCGAAAGCTCCTCGTCACCGGGGAGATCCTGGAGACCGTGCCCCTCGACCTCCCGCCGCAGACCCTGGAGACACGAGCCGTGTGGTGGGCGGTGCCCGACGCGGTCATCGCCCGGGCAGGGGTGTCGCCGGCCGACCTTCCCGGGGCGGCCCACGCCGCCGAGCACGCGGCCATCGGTCTCCTGCCCCTGGTGGCCACGTGCGACCGATGGGACGTCGGGGGCGTCTCGACCGCCTTCCATCCGGACACGGGCTCCTGCGCCATCTTCATCTACGACGGCTACCCGGGTGGCGCCGGGATCAGCGAGCGGGGGTTCTCGGCGGCGGAGCGCTGGCTCCGAGCTACGCTCGAGGCGATCCGAGCCTGCCCCTGCCAGTCCGGTTGCCCTTCGTGCGTTCAGTCGCCGAAGTGCGGCAACGGCAACGAGCCGCTCGACAAGGCCGGGGCAGCCGCGCTCCTCGAGGAGCTGCTGCGGTGACGGGGCCGTACGTAGCGGTGTGCGGACCGGCCGCGGCCACCGAGGAAGAGGAGGGGTGGGCCGAGGAGGTCGGCCGGCGGCTGGCGGAGGCCGGCGCCGTCGTGGTGTGCGGCGGGCTCGGCGGGGTGATGGACGCCGTCGCTCGAGGCGCAGCCGGGGCAGGCGGCACCGTGATCGGCATCCTCCCCGGCGAGACCCGCGCGGGGGCCAGCGCGCACCTCTCGGTGGCCATCCCGACCGGCCTGGGCGAGGCCCGAAACGCGGTCGTCGCCCGGGTGGCCGACGCGGTCATCGCCATCGGAGGCGAGTGGGGCACGCTGTCGGAGATCGCCCTGGCCCGCAAGATGGGGAAGCCCGTGATCGGCCTGGCTACCTGGGAACTGGAAACGGCGGGCGGCACCCCCGGGGCGATCGAGCGGGCGACGTCTCCAGCCTCGGCGACGGCCCGAGCGGTGGAGCTCGCCGGCCCGGCCTGATGGACCTCCACACCTCGATGAAGGCGCGGTCAGACCGGCCGAGGGAGGCCGTCCCGGACGTCCCTGGCCCGAAACGTGGCCAGGCATCGCTCACAGACCACGAAATCGGTCTCCCGGCGGAACTCCACGCTCAGATGCCCGATCGTCACGACGCCGTCTGGAAGGACGCGGGAGGCCAGGGGGGCGCCGCACTCGGTGCACTGCGGCGAGGCCCACGGCGAGCCGGACATCTCCGTCATCACGGTACTCCTGAAAGGTCGATGGCGCCAGTCACAAGTTCGACGGCGCCGGCCGGCAATCCTGCACGGGAGCGCGGCCCCTCAGCCCCGGCCGAACGCGGCCCTGGCCAACCGGAACGCGGCGTGCCGCTCGGCCGGCGGCAGCCCCAGCCACAGCAGAACCGGGAAGTAGCCGGCGGACGCCGCCACGGCGGTGACGAGGAGGTCCGCGGACCAGGGCCCGCCCGCCACGGCCAGGTGGGCGGCGAGCCCCGCGGCGAGGCCGGCCACGGTCGGAAGCAGCAGCCGCGCATAGTCCCGGTCGAACGGCTGGACGTGGACGAAGCGCCACACGAGCCACAGCCGGGCCAGCTTTGACAACGCCATTGTCACGGCGCCGGCGATGGCCGCCCCCTCCATGCCCAACCCGAGCCCACCGATGAGAAGGACCGCCGCTCCGATGTCGAAGGCCACGGACGCCGCGTACACGACGAGGTCCCATCCGGTCCGTCCCACCATGATCAGGATGAAGCCGACGGTCCCGGTGGCCACGTTCACCAGCTGGCCCAGGAGGAGGATCAGCAGGGCGGTCCGGCCCGCCCCGAACTCCGAGCCGAAGAGGCGTAGGGCCGAGTCGGGGGCCACCGCCAGGACCACGAAGATCGGCAGGGTTGCGGCCATGGTCCACCGGGTCAGCTGCTTGAAGAGCCGGTCGAGCTTGTCCCGCTCCCCCCGGGCGTGCAGGTCCGCCACGAAGGGGCTGAACATCAGGGACACGGAGATGATGAACAGCAGGATGACCTGGGCCGCTCGGGCCGCAGCCGCGTAGATGCCCGTCTCGGCGGACGTGGCGTACCGGGCCAGCACGAACAGGTCGGTCCAGAAGAGGAGCTGCGAGAACAGCGCCGCAGGCGCCCGCGGCGCCCCGTACCGGACGAGGTCCCGCACCTCACCCGGGAGCGGCGGTTCGTGGCCGAACCCTCGGGTCTCTCGGTACCAGAACCACGCTGCAGCCCCTGAAGCCAGGATCCACGACATCGAGTACGCCAGCGTGGTCACCCCCACGGACCTGGCCACCAGCCACCCCAGGAGGATCAGGGCCATCCAGCCGAGCGGCTGGCCCATCCAGAACACGTAGAGCGTGTGGCGCATGATCTTCAGCCCCCGTGTCGCCCCGAGGTAGACCTGGACGAGCGCGGCGAAGGGGACCGCGAGGGCGGCCGCGCGGAACGCGTCGGTGCCCGCTGCGGACTCGTCCGAGGCGAAGGCCCGAGCCAGCGGCTCGGCGAAGCCGAACACCAGCGCGGCCACGACGAGGCTCACCGCGATCGAGATCACCGCAGCGCGCGAGACGAGCGCCCGGACCCGGGGGCGCTCGCCGCGGCCGATGTCGATGGCCACGCGCCGAACCGCGGCCATGTCCATCCCGACCCTGGAGAAGTACCCGAGCACCAACGCGCCCTGGGTGGCCAGGGTGACGATGCCGAACGCGGCCGGGCCCTGGACCCGCGTGATCAGGACCTGGGTGGCGAACGTGGCCAGGATGGCCACGACCAGACCGGCGGCGCTCTGTCCGGTCCCGGCCAGGATCGTGCGCTGGTCGCCGAAACGGTGGAAGGGCAGGATGTCCTCAAGGGCGGACCGGAACCCCCGGTCCCGCCGGCTCGCGCCGGAGTCGCTACTCGAGGTAGCCAAGGCCGCGGAGGTGCTCCTCGACCTCCAGGGCCTCGTCCTCGGCAAGGCCCGTGGACTCGTCCGGGCCCCCGTCGAGCTGCCGCACCCCGGCCGCCGCCACCGAGGCCTCGTCCCCGACCACCGCGGAGAGAACCTGGCCGTCGTGCTTGACCGAGGCGGGCACATCGAGGGCCGCCAGGATCGTGGGAGCCATGTCGACGAGCAGGGCCGGCTCGGAGAAGGCGTCCTCCCGGACCCGAGGCCCCGCAGCGGCGATCACGCCGTCCATGCGGTGGTCGCCCGAGAGCCAGTCGGCATCCTCGACCATGGACCGGGCGTGGGTCAGGCTGTACAGTGGGGCCGGCTCGAACAGGATGTCCGGGGCGGTCTCCGCGTGGCGCCCGGTGAACACGTCCTCGCGTCGAAAGACCCGGCGGATCGGCTTCTTGCCCGTCTGGGGGTCGATGAAGGCATCCACCGCCTCCATAACCCGGTCACGGGTGGCCTCGAAGTCGCCGGGATCCACGATGCCGTCCGGTTCCCGGCCCGCCACGTTGATCGAGACCCCCTCACCGGTCGAGCGGACCGAGGTGAACGCGACCGTCTTCTGCCAGTTCACCGACTGGGGAAGGGAGACGCGGCCGTGCAGCCCGAGCGCGTCATACACCTTCCGGGCCACGGTGCGCATCGGCCCCCACTGCATCGGACCGAACACGGCCTTCGACGCCGCGAACCGCAGGAACCCCAGGTGCTCGAGCAGGCGGTCCATGTGCAAGGCCCGGGTGCAGGACTGGAACCCGTGGTCCGAGACGAAGAGCACCAGGTCGTCGTCGGTGGCCCGCTCGAGGATCCGCCCCAGGCCGTCGTCCAGCAGGCGGTACACGTCACGGACCGTCTCCGCGAGCCGCTCCTTCGAGAGCGACGCGAAGTCCGGGTGGTCGGGAGCTACGTACTTGTCCAGGCAGTGCTGGACCCGGTCGGTGGCCACGTAGATCAGCGAGGCGAACCGCCAGTCGGTGGTGTCGAGGAGGCGGAGGTTCGCCTTCGTCCTGGCCTCGGTGAGCTCACGGGCCTCCTGGAGGAAGGGCTCGGGTCGATTCCGGTACGTGGTCCAGGACATCCCGTTGATCGGGAACGGCGAGCCGGCGTCCTCCAGCTCCTTGGCCAGCGTCTCCGGGTGGGTGAACGGCCGCCACTTGGGCAGGACGCCGCCGGCGACGATCTTCCCCTCGATCCGGGGCGGGGGGAAGGTGAGCGGCAGGTTCGTCATCACCGTGGCGCAACCGGCCGCCGCCAGGTCGGCCAGCATGGTCTTCTCCTTGATCGACCGGTAGGTCACGGGAAGATTCTTCCGGACCCCCGTCTCCTTCTCGAAGATGTCGTAGACCCCATGGTTCGACGGCTCGACACCGGTCAGGAACGACGGCCAGGCCGCCCACGAGTGGTTCGGGATCGTCGACCGAAGCACCCCCTTGGTCCCTCGGGCGATCAGCGCCTGGAGGTTCGGCAGGATCCCCTCCTGCAGCATGGGATCGAGGATGCGCCAGTCGGCGCCGTCCCAACCGATGAGAAGGACCCGCGACATCGCGGCGTAGTCTAGTGGCTCCCGCCGATCACCGACCAAGGCGACCCGCCGAAATCCGCGGCGGGGGGAAGGAGTCCGGACCGCCGGGGTCGAACCCTCTCAAGCGACGTCCCCGGACCGCAGGCCCGCGTGCGGTCCGGGGACGCGGCCCCCTCGGCGCCTGACTCCCGGCCCGACGGTAGGATGCGCGGCGGGATGAGCAGGGCGAGCTCGGACCTGACGCCGACGGAGGTCGGCATGCTCGTCGTCGGCTACGTCCTGTTGGGCATCCTCGGCTACGTCTACCTCGCATCAGGCCTGGTGGTCCCGGTGCCGTGGCTGCTGGGGCTGTGGATCGCCATGGTGGTCCTGATCGTCCTGGGGATCCGGTGGTGGCGGCGCCCGCCGCTCGTGCTGGCCCTCCCCTTCGCCGGTGCCGTGTTCTGGTTCGCCTACGTCCAGGGGTTGGGCTCCCTCTTCGACTGGACCGCCTGAGCCGCGCCCGAGCCGAGTTGACGCTCCCACTCGGGACTGGTACATATATCGCATCGATATATCGACCCGATATATCGGCTCGGCATACGGAGGAGAGAGACGTGCTGGAACTGGCGGTCCTGGGGCTCCTGAAGGAGCGATCGATGCACGGGTACCAGCTCAAGAAGAGCCTCTCGGAGAGCCTGGGGCCCTTCTGGCAGGTGTCCTACGGCGCCCTCTACCCCGCCCTGAAGCGCCTCAGGGCCCAGGGTGCGGTGGAAGAGGTCTTCCCAAAGACGAAGGTCGGTCGCCGGAGGAACGTGTACCGGATCACCGATAAGGGCGAGCGGCTGTTCGCCGAGCTCCTCGAGTCCGCGGGCGAGCGGGAGATGGCCACGGACGACAACGGGTTCCGGGTGCGCCTGGCCTTCTTCCGCTACCTCAAGCCGGAGACGCGGATCGGTGTGCTGGAGCGCCGGCGGGCGGCCCTGTACGTCCGGCTCGGCGAGCTGAAGCAGCGAGTGACCTCGTACCGCGAGCGCGTGGATGCATACACGCTGTCGCTGATGCGGCACGGGATGGACTCGACCGAGCGGGACATCTCGTGGGTCGACGACCTGATCCAGGCGGAGCGGCGGGCGGCCCGCGGGCCCCGACGATCCCGCAAGAAGTCCCCCGCGGGTGCCAAGGAGGAGGGAGCATGACCAAGGTTCGCATCGCCATCGTCGGGGTGGGGAACTGCGCGTCCGCGTTCGTCCAGGGCCTCCACTACTACCGGGACGCCGACCCCGCCGACACCGTTCCCGGGCTGATGCACGTCAAGCTCGGCCCCTACCACGTGAGCGACGTCGAGGTCGTGGCGGCCTTCGACGTCGACGGCAAGAAGGTCGGCCGGGACGTGGCCGAGGTGATCTTCGCCGAGCCCAACAACACCATCCGGTTCGCCGGAGACGTCCCCCCCATCGGGGTCGTCGTCCAGCGAGGGCCCACCCTCGACGGCCTGGGCCGGTACTACCGGGAGACGATCCAGGAATCCGACGAGCAGCCGGTCGACGTGGCCGACGTGTTCCGGCGCTCCGGAGCCGACGTCCTGGTCAGCTACCTCCCGGTCGGGAGCGAGGAGGCCACCCGGCACTACGCACGAGCGGCGCTGGAGGCCGGATGCGCCTTCGTCAACTGCATCCCGGTCTTCATCGCCTCCGACCCGGGCTGGGCGAAGCGGTTCGGCGACGCCCGCCTCCCGATCGTCGGCGACGACATCAAGTCCCAGGTCGGCTCCACGATCATCCACCGGGTGCTGGCGAAGCTCTTCGAGGATCGAGGCGTGCGCCTCGACCGGACCTACCAGCTGAACTTCGGCGGGAACATGGACTTCAAGAACATGCTCGAGCGGGAGCGGCTGACCTCGAAGAAGGTCTCCAAGACCCGGTCGGTCCAGAGCCAGCTCCGGAAGAACCTCGACGACGACAGCATCCACATCGGGCCATCCGACCACGTCCCCTGGCTCGAGGACCGGAAGTGGGCCCAGATCCGGCTGGAGGGGCAGTCGTTCGGCGACGTCCCCCTCACCGTCGAGCTGAAGCTCGAGGTGTGGGACTCGCCGAACTCGGCCGGGATCGTCATCGACGCCGTCCGGTGTGCCAAGCTGGCCATGGATCGAGGGATCGGCGGGCCGCTGATCGGGCCCTCGGCGTACTTCATGAAGTCCCCGCCAGTTCAGTTCTCCGACGACGCCGCCCGGGAGATGGTCGAGGGGTTCATCCTCGGGAACGGCGCCTCGGCGAACCAGGACTGGACGGCGTTCTTCGACGCGCAGCCCCAGCGCTGACGCTGGGGGCGGCGGCAGGTCGGTGGGCACGGGGCAGCTCCGGCGCGGGCTCCGGCTTCTGGGGTCGCTGTTGTCCCCTCGCGGTTTCCGCCTGCTCCTCACGTCGCAGCTGCTGAACCAGGTCGCAGACGGCCTGTACCAGATCGCCCTGGCCTCGGTGCTGATCTTCGGCCTGGAAGCCGCCAGGACCCCGGCCCAGGTGACCAAGGTCCTGGCCGTGACGCTGCTGCCGTTCTCGCTGGTCGGACCGTTCACCGGGCCGTTCATCGACCGGTTCTCCCGTCGATCGATCCTGGTCGGCACGTCGGTGGTCCGGACCGGGCTGATCCTGCTGTTGGTGCCCGCCCTTGACTGGCCGGAGCCGGTCCTCCTGTCCCTGGCGGTGGCCACGGTCTCGACGAACCGCTTCTACCACGCCACCAAGAACGCGGTCCTGCCGACGGTGGTGCCGCCGCGTCAGTACCTGGGAGCCAACGCCGTGTCGTCGACGGCGGGGATGGTGTTCGCGCTGGCCGGGGCCGTGGTGGGCGGACCGCTGGCCGACGCGGTCACCCCTCGACTCCCGATCCTCCTGGCGGCGACGTGCACCGTGGGGAGCGCCCTGGCGGCCACCCGGCTGGCCCTGCCCCGGGGGGAACGGCGAGGGCTGGCCGGCATACTCGGAGAGCTGAGGGATGACCTGCGCGACGTTGGGGAGGGGCTCCGGGTTCTGGTGGGGACGCCCAGCGCCACGTACGCGGTGTCCTCGACCTGGGCCATGCGGGCCCTCCACGGGTTCATCATCCTGGCCGCCCTGGTGGTCGGGCGGGCCCGGTTCGACATCGGAGCCAGCGGCTTCTCCGTCGTCCTGGCGGCCGTCGGCGTGGGCGGATTCGTCGGCGCGCTCCTGGTCCCGGCGGTGGCCCGGCGGGTGGGGCGGCCCGGCGTGGCCCCCCTGGCCTTCGCCCTGGCCGGCGTGGCCACCCTCATCGGCGGGCCCCTCTCGGTGTGGGCGGCGATCCTGGCGGCGGTGGGACTGGCCGGGACGGCCATGACGGCCACCAAGATCGCCTCGGACACCATCATCATGCGGTCGATCGAGGACCACTACCGGGGACGGGCCTTCGCCGTGTATGACATCGGCTACAACGGGGCCTTCGTCGTGGCGGCGCTGGTGGCCACGATGCTCCGCCCGGCGCTCAGCGACCTGGGGATCATCCTCCTGGCTGGCCTCCTCTACCTTGCGGTGGGCGGGTTGCTTGCCCTCCGGCGGCGGCGCCTGCCCCCCGACGTCGAGGTACGGACGTACGCCGGCGCCCGGGCGGACGAGGTCCCCCGGGAGGTCCTGCTGGACGGCGTCCCCCTGGCGGTGGCCGAGATGGAGCGGGCCTGGTCCGAACGGCGTGGCCCGGAGTCGCTGCGGTGCTTCCGCCTCCGGCTCGCCGGCGGCCGGCGGATCCAGGTCTCGTTCGGGGAGACCTGGCGGCTCGATCGCGAGCTCGCCCGGAAGCCCTAGCGGCGAGGTACCCTCACCGGCCGTGACGAGGTGGTGGGCCCGGCCGGGGCTGGAGATCGCGGAGGACCGGCTGCACATCGCCGGGCGCGACGCGGAGTCCCTGGCCCGGGAGCACGGCACGCCGCTCTACGCGTACGACCTCTCTCGGATCGAGGAGCAGGTCAGGGCGCTTCAAAGCGCCCTGTCCGGAGCCGGGCTTCGGCATCGCGTTCGCCTGGCGCTGAAGGCGCAGCGCGCGCCCGAGGTGCTGTCGTTCATCCGGGCGCTGGGTGGGCCGGGCGATCCCGACAGCGTCGGCATCGACGCGTGCTCCCCTCGGGAGGTCCTCCACGCCATCGACCAGGGATGGCGCGCCGAGGAGATCAGCTACACCGGGACAAACGTGTCGGAGCGGGATCTCGACGTGGTGCTGGCCCACCCCGTGCACCTGAACGTGGACCTGCTCAGCCAGCTGGACCGGGTGGGGCGACGGGCGCCGGGACGGGCCGTCGGCATCAGGCTGAACCCGCGCGGCGGCGCGGGATGGGACGGCTCGCAGACGTACAGCGGGGAGCAGCCCACCAAGTTCGGGATCTACGAGGAGCGGCTCGACGAGACCGTCGACATCGCCACGCGCCATCGCCTCTCCCTCGACACCGTGCACATCCACGTCGGGCGAGGATTCCTCACCGACGGCCTGCCCGGCATCGAGCGAGCCGTCGTGGCGACCGCCCGGATGACCCGCCGCCTGACCGACGCGGGGATGCCCATCGAGGAGATCAACGTCGGGGGCGGGCTGGGGGTGCCCCAGCGGGCCGGCGACCGGCCTCTCGATCTTGGAGCGCTGGCCGAGATCCTGGCCCGGCACCTCGCGCCGCTGGACGTCGCGGTGGGGTGCGAGCCGGGGGACTTCCTGACGAAGGAGAGCGGGGTCCTGCTGGCCGAGGTGGTGACGGTGGAGGACCGGGCGGGGACGACGTTCGTCGGCGTCGACGCCGGGTTCACCGTGATGCCGGAGCACTTCATCTACGGCGCGCCCGTCGAGGTCGTGCTGTGCCGGGCCGCGGACGAGCAGGGGACCCGGACCGTCACGGTCGCCGGCAACATCAACGAGGGTGACGACCTGTTCGCCGAGGACGTCGCCCTTCCCCCGGTCGAGGAGGGCGACGTCGTGGCCATGCTGAACGTGGGCAGCTACAACGCCGTCATGGCCATGGAGCACTGCCTCCGGCCGCCGGCCGGGGCGGTCTTCCTCAGGGAGCGGTCGCCCGTCTGAGGCCCTCGGACGGGCGGACCAGCCCCGGGCTCGGCCAGTAGCGGGCCCGCACCACTCCCTCGATCAGCCGTCGGTCGACGGGGCCGAAGCTCCGCCCATCGGTGCTGGCCCCGGCGTTGTCGCCCACGACCAGGAACTCGGCCGGCCCCAGCACGCGATCGCCGACGTCGTCGCCGGGAACCCCCGCCACCCGCTTGACGAGGTCCAGACCGTCGATCGGGTGGGCCAGGACCACCACGCTCCCCCGCCGGATCGTCCCGCGCCGGGTCGCCACCAGCCAGTCGCCCGGGAGGAGGGCGGGAGCCATGCTCTCCCCCGTCACCTCGACCCGGAAGGCACCGGCCGCCCTGGACGCCGCCCACGCGCCCAGCGCCCCGGCCCCGAGCCACGGCCACCGTCGCATCACCGCGAGCCTACCCCGGTATGAGGAAGTGAGGACGAGGTGGTAGGTTCGAAGCAACGAACGAGAGGAGGCGGCATGCGACTGTCCCAGCTCCTGCGTCCCCGGCGCGTCGTCCACGCCCACTGCGACCTGCCGTGCGGCGTCTACGACCCGGCCCAGGCCCGGATCGAGGCCGAGTCGGTCAAGGCCATCCAGGAAAAGTACCAGGACGCCGAGGGCCAGAAGAAGCCCACGGAGACCGTGGACGAGTTCAAGTCACGGGCCCTGAAGATCAAGGAGGAGCGGGCCGACCTGGTGAAGCATCACCTGTGGGTGCTGTGGACCGACTACTTCAAGCCCGAGCACCTCGAGAAGCATCCCGACCTTCACGAGTCCTTCTGGAAGGCCACCAAGCTCGCCGGCGACGCAAAGCGCTCCGTGGACCCCTCCCAGGGCCGGCAGCTCCTCGATGCGATCGGGGAGATCGACAAGACTTTCTGGGACACCAAGAAGTAGCCGATCAGCGGCGCTCCGTGGCGGCGCGTAGCGAGGCGGGGCCCCCGCCGCGCGCGTGCGTCGGGGTGCCCAGCGTCAACAGCCGCCGCCACGCCTCGTGGCCTGTTGGGCCGGCTATCTCGAGCCTCCCTTGCGGCCGATGGACCGGTAGAAGTCGGGGCCGTACCGCTGCTTCGTGGTGAGGCCGCCCTTCTTGCCGCCCTTGCGGCCGATCCGCTGGTAGAAGTCCGCGCCGTACCGCTTCTTCGTTGTGAGGCCGCCCTTTCGGCCGGCGTCTGCTCTGCTCATGGGGCTCACGGGCACCGCACCTCCTGTTCCGGACTGTTGACTGCCTGCTCTCCTCAATTGTGCCCCGCATGAACGGGCTCAAACGGCCACGTCCCCCTCTCGGATCCGGCAATATGGGCTCAAGGGACGGCCGGCCGCAGCCGATTGACAGGGCGATGGCAGTCACCACCTTCTTGCGCCACATGGTCGAGGCCGGCGCCAGCGACCTTCACATGAAGGCCGGCCTCCCACCCGTCCTGCGCATCGACGGCGTCCTCCAGCACGCTCCCTTCGAGCCGCTCACCACCGCGGACTGTGAGGCGGCAGCGATGGAGCTGCTCCCGCCGGCAAAGGCCCAGGAGTTCCGGGACACCAACGAGTCGGACATCGGCTACACACTCCCCGGGGTGGGGCGTTTCCGGGTGAACGTGTTTCGGCAGCGGGGCAACGTGAACCTGGCGATCCGCCGGGTCCGCAACGACATCCCCACGTTCGACGAGCTGAACCTCCCCGCCGCCGTCGAGGCGTTGGCCCAGGAGCAGCGGGGGCTGATCCTGGTGACCGGCCCGGCCGGCACCGGCAAGACCACCACGATCGCCGCCATGATCGGCTGGATCAACGCCAACCGCAGGACCCACGTCGTCACGGTCGAGGACCCCATCGAGATCGTCCACGAGGACCTCCTGTCGATCGTGGACCAGCGCGAGATCGGGGCCGACACCGCCCACTACCGCAGCGCCCTCCGGCACATCGTCCGGCAGGATCCGGACGTCATCTTCATCGGGGAGATCCGGGACACGGAGACGGTGGAGGCCGCCATCCAGGCCGCGGAGACCGGACACCTGGTCATCGCCACGCTGCACACGCTTGACGCCACCGAGACGGTGAACCGGATCATCGACCTGTTCCCGCCCGAGATGCAGCGGCAGGTGCGCATCTCCCTGGCCGCCAGCCTCCGGGGGGTCATCTCCCAGCGGCTGGTGGCCCGGGCCGACGGCAAGGGACGCGTGCCGGCCGTGGAGATCCTGGTGAATACGGGACGGGTCAAGGAGCGCATCCTCGACCCCGAGCAGACGAACACGATCACCGACGTCATGATCGAGGGCGACTTCTACGGGATGCAGACCTTCGATCAGGCTCTGGTCAACCTGGTGCGCGATGGCCTGGTCACCCCCGACGACGCCTCTGACACGGCCAGCAACCCGCACGACTTCATGCTGGCCCTCAAGGCCGCTCAGCTCGTCTAGCCTGCGGATCCCTCCGCGAGCTTCGCGGCCAGCTCGAACGGGTGCCGACGGTACCCCGTGAACACCCAGATCAGCAGGTAGATCGGGATGTACAGCGGCCCCAGCCGCTCGTACTGCCACACGTGGTGGAGCTCGTGGACCTCGAGGCTGCCCTCGACCGGTCTGTTCGACAGGACCACGTGACCGAAGGTGATGGCCGAGCGCCGGAACCACCGGAGCGCCGCGATGAACCCCCGGGCCGGGCCGTCGAAGACCATCACCCCGTCGATGCGGCGGTACCGCTGGAACGAGAGGGCGCCGAGCAGGAGCCCGAGGAGCGTGTTCGGCAGCGCCCACGCGTAGATCACCGCGCGAAGCAGGTCGGCCATTCTGCACGCTAGGGTATCCTTCCGCCGTGACGCCTTCCCCCGACGACCGTCTGCCCGTGGACGAGCTCATCGACCTCCCCCCGGTGGCCGCGGAGCTCGGCGCCCGCTTCCAGAAGGCGGGCCATCAGCTCTACCTCGTGGGCGGCGCCGTCCGGGACGCCGTCCTGGGGCGGGGCGGGAACGAGCTCGACTTCGCCACGGACGCCCGCCCCGAGGAGGTCATCGCCGTCCTCCAGGGCTGGGCGGAGGCCCGATACCTCGTCGGGATCAGGTTCGGGACGGTGGGAGCCCGCAAGCGCGGCCACGTGCTGGAGATCACCACGTTCCGCGAGGAGATCTACGCAGAGGACTCCCGCAATCCAGAGGTGACCTTCGCCAAGGACGTCGACACGGACCTGGCCCGGCGCGACTTCACGATCAACGCGATGGCCGTTCGCCTGCCCGACGGCGAGTTCGTGGACCCCCATCGAGGGCTGTTCGACCTGGCCCACAAGAAGCTCCGGACGCCCCTCGAGCCCGAGGTGTCCTTCGGCGACGATCCCCTCCGCATGCTTCGGGCCGCCCGGTTCGTGTCGACCCTGGGGATGACCCCGGAGCCGGAGCTCGTCGAGGCCATCCGGACGCTGCGGGGGCGGCTCCGGATCGTGTCCGCCGAGCGGATCCGCGATGAGCTGTCGAAGCTCCTCCTGGGCGACCACGTCGACCGTGGCCTCCGGCTCGTGGTCGACACCGGCCTGGCCGAGGAGTTCCTCCCCGAGCTGCCCGGGCTCCGGCTCGAGCAGGATCCCGTGCACCAGCACAAGGACGTCTTCCGCCACACGCTGGCCGTGGTCAAGCGGTGCCCGCCCGAGCTGCCCCTCCGCCTGGCCGCCCTGCTGCACGACGTCGGAAAACCGGCCACCCGAGAGATCACCCCCGACGGCGTGCAGTTCCACCACCACGAGGTGGTCGGTGCGCGCATGGCCGAGGAGCGCCTCCGGGCCCTCCGCTTCCCGGAGCGAACCATCCAGGACGTCAGGAGGCTCGTCGAGATGCACCTCCGCTTCCACACCTATCGCCTCGGGTGGACCGACGGGGCGCTGCGCCGGTACGTCCGCGACGCGGGGGATCTCCTCGATCCGCTGAACCAGCTCACCAGGGCCGATTGCACCACCCAGAACCCGAGGAAGGCCCGGATGCTCGCCGACCTCCAGGACGAGCTCGAGCAGCGGATCGCTCGCCTCGCCGAGGAGGAGAACCTCCGGGCCATCAAGCCGCCCCTGGACGGGAACCAGGTGATGGAGCACCTGGGGATCCCGCCGGGCCCGGTGGTCGGGGAGGCCCTCGACTACCTGCTGGAGCTCCGGATGGATCGCGGCCCGATCCCCGAGGAGGAGGCGTACCGGCTGCTGGACGAGTGGTGGGGGCAGCGGCGGGACGACGGGTAGCCGGACCCATGCGAACCAGCGTCGACGTGCACAACTTCCTCCTGGAGAGAGACGTCCCCCATGAGCTGGTGCCGGTTCGAGGCCGCCTCCGCTCCCCAGACCGCATGGCTGCCGTCCTGGGCCTGCCGCCGGAGCAGGTGGGGCGGGTCGTCGTCCTCGAGGCGGCCAGGGGACTGGTGGCCGTGCTGATCCCGGCCGGCAGCGCCCCTGACCTGCGCCGGTTGGCCGTGGCCACCCCGACCCCCTCGCTCGTCGAGCTCGGGCCCGATCGGGTCGCCGAGCTGACCGACTTCCTGGCCGAGGCGGCCCCGCCGGTGGGCCTCCCAGACGGCACCCGGGTGATCATGGACCGGACCCTGGCCGATCAGGAGGTGCTGTACTTCCCCGGCGGCGAGCCGTCCACGATGCTCAAGATCCGTCCCGACGACCTGGTCCGGGCCACCGGAGCCAAGGTGGCCAGGGTGTCCCGGTGAAGACGGAGCGCCAGGTCTCGGCCGGCGGCGTCCTGGTACGCCAGGGACCCCACGGCCCGGAGGTGCTCCTGGCCTCCCGGCGGACCCGGCGGGGGGACCTCGTGTGGGGGCTGCCCAAGGGACTCGTGGAGGAGGGTGAGTCGCCCCAGGAAGCCGCGGCCCGCGAGGTCTCGGAGGAGACCGGGTTCCGCGGAACCCTCAGGGCTCCGCTCGGGGATGTCTCCTACTGGTTCGTGTGGGGGGGGACCCGGATCCGCAAGACCGTCCACTTCTTCTTGATGGACGCCGCCGACGAGACCCCCGGGGCCCGCGACCAGGAGATGGAGGAGGTCGAGTGGTTCCCCCTCGAGGAGGCCGCCGACGTGGCCGGGTTCGATTCGGAGAAGGACATCATCCGGCGGGCCGCTCAGACGGTGCGTGGATGAGGCGACTCTTCCTGGCCCTGGCGGTGGTGCCGGCGGTCCTCCCCATGCCGCCCGCCTCCGCCCAGGAGCAGCCCGTGGCCCGGCTCCTGCTGGCGGAGCAGACGCCCTTCGCCACACCCGACGATCCCTTCCGAGTGGCGGTCCGGGCGATCAACGATTCGACGAACGCCTACACGAACCTCAGCCTGGCGGTAACTGTCTATTCGGCCGCCCGAACGCGGTCGGACTACGCCCAGGTCTTGGAGGCCGGGCCGATCTCTCCCCTGGGGATCAAGATCTTCCCGCTGCCGGGCGCCCTCGGTCCGGGCGCCACCCGGGCCTTCGAGGCGGAGTGGGAGCGCCTGGCGTTCCTGACGGACCGTCGGGAGAACGCCCTCTACCCGGTCACGGTCGAGCTCCGAGCGTCCGACGGTCTGGTCGCAGGGCTCCGCACGGCGGTGGTCTTCGTGATCGATCCGCTGCCGGTACCCCTGGACGTGGCGGCGTGCTTCGTGGTGGACGCCCCCGTACGGCTCCAGGCCGATGGAGCGCTCCAGGACGGCGAGATCCAGGAGCAGATCCTCCCCGGGGGCCGGCTCGACGTCCTGATCGGGGCGCTCGAGGACGCCGACGCCGTGCCGATCACCGTGGTCGTCTCCCCCGTCCTGCTCGAGGTGCTGCAGGACATGCGGGACGGATACCGGCTGGTCGTGGGGTCGGCCGTCGAGGAGCGCCCGCCCGACGACCCCGCCGCCACGGCCGCCGGAGGCCTGATCGATCGGCTCGGCGTGGTGGCCGGTCGGATCGACACCACGGAGCTGGTGGCACTGCCGTACGCGTCGCCCTCGGTGCCGTCGTTGGTCGAGGCCGGCCTGGAGGGGGACCTGGCCACACAGATCGACCGGGGCCGCCAGGTCGTGGAGGCCATCCTCGGCGTTCCCCCGTCCCAGACGATCTTCCGGCCACCGTCGTCCGCCCTGACCGAAGGGGCGCTCGAGGAGCTGGCCCGCACCCTGAGCGGCGACGGCACCACCGAGGCCATCCTGGCGGACGCCGAGGAGTTCCCTCCGCCCGCCGGCTTCACCCCGCACGGCGCCGCCCAGGTGGTCGCGGGCGACGGCACGCTGACCGCGGTCTCCCCCGACCCGGTGGTCGAGCAGCGCACCGACGCTGCCGCCCAGGATCCGGTCCTGGCCGCGATGTGGACGCTCGGGGAGCTCTCCGCGATCTACTTCGAGCGGCCCAGCATCCCTCGTGGGATCGCCGTGGTGTTCGGCGAGGGCGAGCGGCCGCCCGGCCGCTTCCTCCGAGCGTTCCTCAGTGGGCTCGACGTGCGTTCGGACGTCCGGTGGCTGCGGGGGGTCAAGGCCACCCGGGTCGCGGTCGGCCAGCCGCCGGACGAAGAGCCACCCCGCGAGCTCCGCAACCCCTCACGCGCACCGGGGCTCTCCTCGACGGTGGTGGCAGGTCTCCAGGAGGCGCACGAAGACGTGGCCGCCCTGGCCTCGATGGCGGAGCAGCCGCCGCTGGTCGAGCAGCTCCGTCGGGGCCTCCTCCTCTCGGAGTCTCGCTACCTGGCGGGTCACGAATCCGACCGGCTCTCCCTGATCCGGTCGGTCCGGGTCGCGGTGGCCGCCGAGTTCGGCAAGATCCATCCGCCGACGGCCAGCTCGATCACCCTGACCTCAAGGGGCGGCATCATCCCGGTCACCCTGCGCAACGACGCGGGGTATCCGGTCCGCCTCCAGCTCACCCTTCGGTCGTCCCGCCTCAGCTTCGTTGGCGGACCCAGCCGCGGTGTGCGGCTCGAACGTCCGGTCGAGCAGTTCGTGTTCCCCGTCCGGGCGCAGACGACCGGGCGGTTCCCGGTCCGGGTCGAGCTGAAGACGCCCGATGGCGCTCCGATCGGCTCTTCGAGGATCGTGGTCCGGTCAACGGCCTACAACCGCGTCGCCCTGGTCATCACCGCGGGGGCCGCGCTGTTCCTGGCCCTGTGGTGGGGAAGGAGGCTCCTGTCCCGCCGGAAGGCCTGATCCCGGGCGAGCCCGGCGAGGGCCCCGGACCGCCCGCCCGGATCCCCCCCGACGGGGGCACCGCGGAGGGCCTGGTTCGCAGCACGGCGGTCATGGCCGCCGGCACGGCCCTGTCTCGGGTCACCGGGTTCATCCGGGTCGCGGCCATGGCCTTCGCCCTCGGGGTGGCCGAGTCCCGGCTGGCCGACGCGTACAACGTTGCCAACAACATCCCGAACATCGTCTACGAGCTGATCCTCGGCGGCGTCCTCACCTCGATCTTCGTGCCGGTCTTCGTCCAGCAGCTCACGACCCGGAGCCGCCAGGACGCCTGGCGATCCGCGCAGGCCGTGATGACCGTGGCCCTGGTGGTCCTGGGCGTGGTGATGGTGATCGGCATCCTGGCGGCCCCGTGGATCGTGCGCCTGTACACCCTTCGGGTTCCCACCGGACAGCGGGCGGCGGTCCAGGACCTGGCCACGCTGTTCCTCCGCTTCTTCATGCCGCAGATCGCCCTGTATGGGATCGGGGCGGTGGCCACGGGCCTGTTGAACGCGCACCGGCGGTTCGCGCTCCCGATGTTCGCCCCGATCCTCAACAACCTGATCGTCATCGCCTCGTTCGTCACGTTCGCGCTCCTGCCGGGGCCCGAGACCCCCACGCCAACCTCGATCACCACGGCCCAGACGCTGGTGCTGGCCATCGGAGCCACAGCCGGGGTGGCAGCGATGACCTTCGCCCTGTGGCCGACCCTCCGGCGGATCGGGTTCCGGTGGCGGTGGCACCTCGACCGACGCGACCCGGCCGTCCGATCGCTCGTTCGCCTGTCTGGATGGGCGGTCCTGTACGTGGTGATCAACCAGATCGGACTGCTGGTGGTGATCGTCCTGGCCGGCGACGTTCGGGGCGGCTATACCGCCTACCAGGCCTCGTTCATCTTCTTCCAGCTCCCGCACGCGATCTTCGCCGTGTCGATCATGACGGCGCTGCTCCCCGCGCTCTCCGAGGACTGGGTCCGCGGCGACCGATCCGACTTCCGGAGGGACCTGGCCAGGGGGATCCGGGCATCGGCGTTCGTGGTGCTCCCGGCCGCCGCCGGCTACCTGGTGCTGGCAGAGCCGGTGGTCCGCCTGCTCCTCGAGCACGGGGTGGCCGGGGCCCAGTCCACGGACCTGGTGGCGGGCGTGCTGAGGTTCTTCGCCCTGGGGCTCTTCCCCTTCTCCGCGTTCCTCCTGTTCCTGCGAGCCTTCTACGCCATGCAGGACACCCGTACCCCGGCCCTGGTCAACGTCTTCGCCGTGGGCCTCAACATCGGGGCCAACCTGGTGCTGTTCCCCATGCTCGGCGTGCGTGGGCTGGCCCTGGGCCACTCGCTGGCGTACGGGTTCGCGGCCGTCGCGGCCGCGGTCCTCCTCCGGAGGAGGCTCGACGGCCTGGAGGGACGGGCCCTGGCCGCCGGGCTCCTGCAGGTGCTCGCCGCGGCCGCCCTCACCGGCGCCGCCGCGTGGGGGGCGGCTCGCCTCATGTCCGAGGCGTTCGGGGCCGATACTCTCGGGGAACAGATCGCTCAGGTGGGGGTCGGCGTGGCAGCAGGACTTATAATCTTCCTCGGCGCGGCCCTGCTCTTCCGGATGGAGGAGTTCGAACTCGTGAGACGAGCCCTGCGGGCCCGCCGCCGATGAGACCGCGCGCCGTTCACGCCGACGAGCGCGGCATCGTCGCCTCGTTCCTCATCAAGGTCATCCTCGGCCTCGTTCTGGCCGGCACGGTCCTGATCGAGGGCGGCAGCATCATGTTCACCAAGCTCCGTGTGCAGGATGTGGCGGAGTCGGCGGCGACGGCCGGAGCGGGCAGCCTGACCCGAGCCGGCAACTGCACGGACGCGGGAGACGCGGCGGCGGTCACGGCACACGACAGGGACTCACAGGCCAAGCTCAGGTCATACGAGTGCCACCAGGGTGGGCGGTTCACCGTGGTGATCACCAAGCGAGCCGAGACCCTGTACGTCCACCTGATCGGCTTCCTCGAACGCTTCACCCTGGCCACCGCGCGGGTCACCGCCGACCCTCCCTCGGCCGACGTGTAGGGACGGCCCGGGCCTCGGAACGAGCCGCGTAGACTGGCCTCCCGTGGACGGCGAGGGAGTCCGGCTCGTCGGCCGGCGGCTGGCCGGTCGGTACGAACTCGAGGACGAGATCGCCTCGGGCGGGATGGGAGCGGTGTGGCGGGCCCGCGACGAGGTGCTCGGAAGACCGGTGGCCGTGAAGGTCCTGCACGATCGGCTGGCGCGAGACCCCGACCTCCTGGATCGCTTCCGGCGCGAGGCCGTCGCCGCGGCCCGTCTGTCCCACCCCGCAGTCGTGCGCGTGTTCGACACGGGGATCGATGACGGCGTCTGCTACATCGTCATGGAGCTTTTCGAGGGAAGCACCCTCGAGTCGGTGCTCGCCGAGCGAGGTCACCTCCAGCCTGACGAGGCGGCCCGGATCGTGGGCAGCGTCCTGCTGGGCCTCGGCCACGCGCATCAGCAGGGCGTGGTGCACCGCGACGTCAAGCCCGGCAACATCCTCATCGACCGGGACGGCCTGGTGAAGGTCACCGACTTCGGGATCGCCAAGGCGGCCTTCGCCGGCGAGGACCTGACCACCACGGGGAACCTGCTGGGAACCTCTGGCTACCTGGCCCCCGAGCAGATCACCGGCGGCCCGATCGACGCCCGGACGGACCTGTACGCGACCGGGATCGTGCTCTACGAGGCGCTCACCGGCCGGACCCCGTTCCGGGGCGAGACGCACATCGCCACCGCCACCATGCGGCTGACCAAGGACCCCGTACCCCCCCGCGCCCTGCGATCGGGGATCCCCCGGGAGCTCGACCAGGTGGTGGTGCGGGCGCTGGCCCGGGACCCGGATGACCGCTACCGGAGTGCCCGGGAGATGCACGAGGCGCTGAGCCGGGCCGTGCCCTCCTCCGGACACGCGATGCCGTCGTCGGCCGCCCCTCGGGCCGAGCCGGGTCCGGCGCCCTCACCGGTCCGGTCCTGGCTCGCGGTTCCCCTGCTGATCCTTCTGGTGGCCGCCCTGGCCGTGGGCGGCTTCTGGGTCCTCGGCCAGGTGCTCGAGGACGGGCAGGGCGGAGGAGGCAACGAAGGAGGCGGAGAGGTGGGCCAGGAGGCCCTGCGTTCCCAGGCGGTACGCACGTACGATCCACCCCCCGGCGACGGAGAGGAACACGACGAGGACCTGTCCGCCGCTACCGATGGGGACCCCTCGACGTACTGGACCACGGAGGGATACACCACTCCGGACCTCGGGGGCGCCAAGGACGGCGTGGGCATCGTGACCGGCCTCGACGCTCCCGCCGAGATCGGAGCGATGCAACTCCGGACCGACACACCCGGATTCGAGTTCGGTGTCTACGTCTCCGACACCCCCGAGGCCTTCGATCTCGGGTCGCCGGCCGCGACCGCCACGGCGGAGGAGGTCACGAATGTGGATCTCGAGGGGGTCCAGGGCCAGTACGTTCTCATCTGGATCACGAACCTGGTCCCCTTCGACGGCTACCGTGCGCATGTCAACGAGATCGGGCTGCTCTCGCCGTGAGCGGGTCCCCCGACGACGAGCTGGTCCGCCGGTACCTCCGGGGGGATCGCTCCGCGTTCACCGCGCTGATGGAGCGGCACGAGCGTCGCGTGTACAACCTGGCCTACCGGATGCTCGGCAGGCCCGAGGACGCCGCCGACGCCTCCCAGGAGACGTGGCTGATCTGCCTGCGGAAGCTGTCCGGCTTCCGGGGATCCTCGGCGTTCACCACCTGGCTGCACCGGGTGACCGTGAACGTGTGCCACGACGCGCTCCGGAACCGGGCCCGAGAGCGTCCCGCCGGCGAGGAGGAGATCGAGCCGCCCCCGGCCCCGGACCCCTCCGAGGCCACCGTGACCGCCATCGACGTTCAGCGGGCCCTCCTCCGGGTCCCGGAGGAGTTCCGGGCCGCCCTGGTCCTCCACGACGTCCAGGGCGTCCCGTACGAGGAGATCGCCGCGGCCCTCGGCGCGCCCCTGGGCACGGTGAAGTCCCGCATCCATCGGGGCCGGGTGGCCCTGGCCAGGGCCCTCCGCGGGGAACACCCGAGGGGGTCTTCCCCGTCGAACCTCCAGGAGACGACGTGACCGGCGACCCCAACCTTCACCCCGACGAGCTGCTGGCCGAGTACGTCGAGGGCGCCCTCGGCCCGGAGGACCGATCCCGGGTCGAGGAGCACCTGGCCGGCTGCCACCGCTGCGGCCAGGAGGTGCTCATGGCCCGGAACGCCCGGGGGGCCCTGGCCAGCCTCCCGGAGCTGGAGGCCCCGCCGGACCTCGGCCTGGCCGTGCGGCGGCGGGCCCGGGCCGGTCCCGGGACCGGGCGGGCC
>JBOGWD010000284.1:0-1098 GCA_050693275.1 Actinomycetota bacterium
CTCGAGCTGGGCGACCCGGCGCTTCGCCTCCTCGAGCTTGTCCTCGGTGCTCTGAGCGAATGAGGGGTCCGTGAGCAGCCCTCCGGCGAGGATCGCCGTGAGGGCCAGGGCGAGGTGAAGCGTCCCCTTACGTACGGTCAACCGCCTCCTCCGAGTCGCGGCTCGGGGTGCCGGATGGGGCCGGGCAAGTTCGGCGGAACCCTATCAAAGCCCCCTGGGGCGTTCAACCATGCGCCGAACGGCCGAGCGTGGCGATCTCTGTGATCAGGCCAGCTTGTCTCTCAGGGCCTTCTTGAGCACCTTGCCGATCGGGCTCTTCGGCAAACCGCCGACGAAGAGGATCTCCTTCGGTCGCTTGTACCCGGCCAGATGCTTCTCCCCGAACGCCACCAGCTCCTCCTCCGTCGGCTCGTGGCCCGGCACCCTGACCACGAACGCCACGACCTCCTCGCCCATCTCCTCGTGCGGCCGGCCGACCACGGCGGCCTCGGCCACCGCCGGATGCTCGAGGAGGAGATCCTCCACATCCCGCGGGTACACGTTGAACCCGCCACGGATGATCAGGTCCTTCTTGCGGTCGGTGACGAAGAGGTAGCCGTCCTGGTCCAGGTACCCCATGTCGCCCGTGTGGAGCCAGCCGTGGGCCAGCGCTTCCGCCGTGGCCTCCGCGAGGTCGTGGTACCCGCGCATGATGCCGGGGCTGCGGGCGCAGACCTCGCCCACCTGCCCGACGGGGACCTCCCCGTGGTCGTCGTCCTCGATGCGAACCTCCACGCCGGGAAGCGGAGGCCCGGTGGATCCGGCCTTCTTGACCAGGCCGGGACGCATCAGGGCGATCGCCGGCGCAGCCTCGGTCTGCCCGTAGGCCTCCAGGACCTCGCAATCGAACCGCTTCTCGAAGGCCTCGGCCAGCTCGATCGGGACGGGTGCCGCCGACGCGAACACGGTCCGGAGCGAGGACGTGTCGAAGGCCTCCGCCTCGGGGTGATGGAGGAGCAGGGTCATCATCGTGGGCACCAGCGGCAGGTGCTCGACGCGGTGATCCTGGATCGCCTGGAGCACCCCGTCGGGGCTGAACCACTCGACCAGGACGCCCCG
>JBOGWD010000285.1:0-1059 GCA_050693275.1 Actinomycetota bacterium
ATGAACTCCTCGTCGAGGGTCGTCACAGCCGGCCGAGGAGGCGCCGCTTCTGCGTCTCGAACTCCTCCTCGGAGAGGATCCCCTTCTCCCTCATCCGGTCCAGCCGCTCGATCTCGTCGAGGGGCGAGACCCCGGTGGTCTCGATCGTCTCGGTGCGGGCCTCCCCGGTCCCACGCATCCGGGTCTCGTTCGCCTCGGCCATCTCGTAGATCAGCTTCTGGACGTCCTCGGGCCGGCGGATGTCCCGGAAGTGATTCTGTCCGTACTCGCTCCCGGACTGGATGCGGAGACTTCCCGCGCCCACCAGCCGCTCGAACACCGATTGGGTGAAGGTCACGTCGTTGATCCGCTCGAGCGGCATCTCCATGGAGCGCTTGGCCAGCCAGCCCGAGCGATGGATGACGCGGTCGCTGGTCACCACGAAGTGCGAGGTGATCCAGGTCAGGAAGGAGCGGATCGGGAAGGCGATCAGGAGAACGGCCCCTGCCAGGAGGGCCAGCCACCCCACCACCGAGGGCGGATCGAAGTTGGCGAACAGCAGGATCTCGGCCACGATCACCAAGACCAAGACGATCACAGGGCCGACCAGCGCGATCCAATGCGGTTTGAGGTCGAGCACCATCTCCTCGTGGTCGGCCAGCAGCCGCTTCGGGAAGCTCATGGGCTCACGCTATCGCCGGGTCCTCAGGCGGGCAAGCCACTCAACGAGGGCGAAGGGCCCACGGTGGCCGGGACCTCCATCCACCAGGTCCCGTCGTGCCGCAGGACCACCACGCTGATCTCCACGGTGTCCCGGGGCCAGTCGCCCAGGTCGAGCTCGGCGCGCCAGCCGGCCGTCTCGGCGCCGGGCACGCCCGGGTGGGCCGCCGCCACGTCCGGCCGGCGAAGCCCCGTCCGAGTCCCGGCCCACAGCTCCCGGTCGATGCCCACGATCACCGCGACCAGCGGCCCGTCGGGGTCGAGCGCCCACCCCGAGACGATCAATGGGCTCCTGCCCAGCACCGCGCCCGATTCCGGGCTGTCGAGGTGGATCAGGATCGGCGCGGTCGGCGCGGCCAT
>JBOGWD010000286.1:0-1392 GCA_050693275.1 Actinomycetota bacterium
TGGAGGCCGGCTACACCTTCCCCTATCTGTTCGACGAGACCCAGGAAGTGGCCAGGGCGTACTCGGCTGCCTGCACGCCGGACTTCTTCCTCTTCGACGCCGACCGCAAGCTCGCCTACCGTGGGCAGTTCGACTCGAGCCGCCCCGGCGGCGACGTTCCGGTAACCGGGGAGGACCTTCGGCAGGCGCTTGATGCCGTGCTCGCGGGCCTCCCCGTTTCCCAGGATCAGCGCCCGAGCGTCGGCTGCACCATCAAGTGGCGAGATCCTTCGCCGGCATCCACCGAGAGATTCCGTTAGGCCGACTCGACTTCCCGCACAACGTGCACCTCCTCGGCTTCCGCACGAGACAGCAGGTGGTGATAGGCGTGGTCCGCCGCGTGCCAGGGCCCCTCGACGTCCTCGACGATGGCGAAGCCGGCGTCGGCGACCCAGGCTCGAACTCGGCCCATGGTGGGGTGGTGGTGGTAATAGCCTTCGGGCTCGTCGTCCCAGATGACCTCGCCCTCCACGACCGGCAGGCCCGACCTCCGAGCTTCCTCGTTGCGCGCACCTACTCGATCCTCGGGGGCAAGCTCGACCGTCAGGTAGAGCCACCCTCCCGGGCGGAGGGCCCGGCGGAAGCCATCCAGAACTCCCGGCCAGTCCTCCGGAGGGACCATCTCCATCGCGTCGACGCACATCACGCCGTCGAACTCCTCCCGGTACGGCAGGTCCTGGAGATCGCGCTTGTCCACGGGCACATCGGCGAACCTCGCTAGGGCCTGGGCCAGGAGGCCGGCGGAATGGTCCACTCCCAGCAACGAGCGACCGCCGGCGAGCACCATCGGGAAGTACTTGCCGGTGCCGCACGCGGCGTCGAGCACCCGGCCGCCGGGCGGGAGCATCGAAAGGAACCGCCCCACGAGCGCCCGGTGCGTGTCCTCGATCTCCCCCCGCTGGGCGTCGAAGACGGGGGACAGGGCATCCTCCTGTCGCTCGCTCACCTGCCGGAGGCTCCGCAGCCAGGCCGCCCGGTCGGCGGTCGGCGCGGCCGGGAACGTCTCGGGTCCGCTCATGCTGCCTCTCTTCTACAGGACCGGTCGGTCGGTGTGGAACGCGGCCAGACGGCCGGCTTCCTCCTCGAGCTCGCGCCGAGCCGCCCGAGTGAGGCTGTGGAACGGCTCCAGCCTCACCTTCTTGTTCTCGTAGCGCCAGGTCCCGGCGACCGCTCCATCGACCAGGAACGTGGCCACCGAGTGCGGCGTCTTCGTGTCGAAGACCAGAGGACGGTAGGGCTCCGGGAGGATCTGGGTGCGCCGCGCGTGGGCCAGGAGCGTGGCGTCCCAGGTAGGCAGGAATCGGACCGGCGCCGGGGTGTCGGGGTCGGGCAGGGGAGCCCGGGGAAGGTCGA
>JBOGWD010000287.1:0-9341 GCA_050693275.1 Actinomycetota bacterium
TCGACGAGGTCTCGCCCACGACGTTGTTCCCGCTGCAAGCGTTCCTCAACTTCCTGATCGCCCTCGTCGCGGTGGGGGTGCCCTTGCTGGTGCTCTCGCGACTGGCCCTCCGTCGGCGGGCCGCTCCCTCGGGGAAGGACGGGCCATGACCTCCAAGC
Source organism: Actinomycetota bacterium (assembly GCA_050693275.1). Classification (GTDB taxonomy): domain Bacteria; phylum Actinomycetota; class UBA4738; order UBA4738; family CALAEC01; genus CALAEC01. Next base: position 159 of record JBOGWD010000287.1, read on the forward strand.
GGCGCCGGCGAGCGGCCCGGCGCAAGGGCGTTGGGTCGGCGAAGACCCCCTCGAGCGGTGAGGCGAACGTGCCGGAGCGGCGGGGCGCGAGAGGCTCCTCCGCCAGGGCCGGCGCCGCCAGCGTCTCCCCCTTCCCGCTGTTCGCGCCCTCGATGGCGCGGGGCCTGTGGGCGCTCGGGGCCGCCCCCGTCACTCTGGTCTCTGCGTTCCTGTCGCTGCTGGCCACGTGGGCCGTGTTCGTGGCCCTGGGGGTGGAGACGGCGCCGAGATTCCTGGCCGTGGTCATGGCCATCTCCCCGGCCCACCTCTTCACGGACGTGCCCGTCGTGTTCGGGACCGGTGGGGGACTCATGACGGTCGTCGGGACGGGAGCCCTGGGGCTGGTTCGAGCCCTGACCTTCGCTATGCTGACGCTCCTGCTGCTGGGATGGCTGGAGGACGGCCGTCCCGACCTCCGGGCGGCGGTCCGCCGCCTTCCTCGCTCGGCCGCGGCCCTGTTCGCGATCTATGTGGTGGAGGTGGGACTGGTCTTCGTCCTCCTCCAGGTGGCGGCGGGCTTCCTCGGCCCGCTGTCCCTCTTGATCGTCGTGGCCGCTCTGTACTTCTTGGCCTTCGTTCCCGTGGTCGCCGTGGTGGAGGGCGCCTCCGTCCAGGAGGCCTTCCGCCGCGGCTTCCGGGCGGCCCGACTGCCGGGCACCAGGCACCTCACGCTGGTGATGATCTACTTCCTGCTGCTGTTCTACGCGGCGTCCGTGAGCCCCTTTGGGGCCGTCACCCCGGCCACGCCGAGCGTGTTGACCTGGGTCTTCGCCATGATCGTCACGGCGGTCCACATCGGGGTGCTGGGATCGCTGGTCTACCGGTGGCTGATCGTCCGCGACCAGGTCTCGGCGGAGCCAACGGCCCGGGCCCGGTCCCGGTGAGCCGACCTTGGTAGACTGAATCGCCGGCCTTCAGGCCGAGCACGCACGTCCGGTGACCCGTCCCTCCGGTCCCGCTTCGGCGGGTTGGGGGCGGGGAAGACCCGGACGGAGGGACAACCGGAAGGAGGAATCACGTGTCCGTCACCACTCGCCGCCAGCTGCTGGAGGCCGGCGTCCATTTCGGCCACCAGACCCGCCGGTGGAACCCCAAGATGCGCCGGTACATCTACGGAGAGCGCGGCGGGATCTACATCGTCGATCTGGAGAAGACCCTCCAGGGCCTCGAGGGTGCCTACGAGTTCGTGCGGGACGTGTCCCGAGCCGGAGGCACCGTCCTGTTCGTGGGGACGAAGAAGCAGGCCCAGGACGTCGTCGCCGAGCACGCCACCCGCGTCGGGATGCCTTACGTGAACACCCGATGGCTCGGAGGGATGCTCACGAACTTCCAGACGATCTTCCGGCGGCTCCGCCGCCTGGTGGAGCTTCGGGAGATGGAGCGCTCCGGGGCCTTCGACTTCCTGCCCAAGAAGGAGGTCCTCAAGCTCCGGAGAGAGAAGGAGAAGCTCGAGCGCAACCTCGGCGGGATCCAGGACCTGGAGCGCCTGCCCGCGGCCGTGTTCGTCATCGACACGAAGAAGGAGCACATCGCGGTCACCGAGGCGGGCAAGCTCGGCATCCCGGTCGTGGCCATCGTCGACACCAACTGCGATCCGGACGAGGTGGAATACGTGATCCCGGGCAACGACGACGCGATCCGCTCCATCACCCTGGTGACCTCGGTGATCGCCGACGCGATCCGCGAGGGTCAGGGACTGGCCGGTCGCGACCTGGCCGAGCGGACGGGCATCGCCGAGCCGGTGGAGCCCCCGCCGCCCGCCGAGCCGGAACCGGAGAACGCCTCCCCCGATGAGCCGGAGATCGCCGCCGAGGAGGTCGCTCCCGAGGGGGCCGCGGAGCGCTCCGGGGCCGAGACGCCTGCCGGGGACGATCGGCCGTCCGAGGTTCGCGGGTAGCCATGGTCGGTGTGTCACAATCGGCGGCGACATGAGCATCTCGGCCGACCAGGTGAAGCGGCTCCGGGAGATGACCGGGGCCGGCATGATGGACTGCAAGCGCGCCCTGGAGGAGGCCGAAGGCGACGTCGACAGGGCCGTCGAGCTGTTGCGCGCGAAGGGGCTTGCGACCGCGGCTAAGCGTGCCGGGCGGGTGGCCTCGGAAGGCGTCGTCGACGCGTACATCCACGGAGGTGGCCGGATCGGCGCCATGGTCGAGGTGAACTGCGAGACGGACTTCGTGGCCAACACCGAGGAGTTTCGGGCGCTGGCCCGCGACATCGCCATGCAGGTGGCCGCGCACGATCCCGAGTGGGTCTCGCGCCAGGACGTGCCGGAGGAATCGCTCAACCAGGAGCGCAAGATCTACGAGGCCCAAGCCCGCGAGGAGGGGAAGCCGGACGACGTCATCCCCCGAATCGTCGAGGGCAAGCTCGAGGCCTTTTACCGGCAGCGGTGCCTGATGGACCAGCCCTTCTTCCGGGACATGGAAGGGAAGACCAGCGTCAGCGAGGTGGTGACCCGGCTCGGGTCCGCGGTCGGGGAGAATATCCAGGTCAGACGGTTCGTGCGGTACGTTCGCGGCGATTCCGGGGGGTGATCGAGTGGGGCGTGAAGCGGCGACCGGGGAGGCCGCCGAGCCCATGGCCGCTCCGGCCCAGGCGGCCGGGTCCGATGTCGCCCCCTCGTCCCGTCCGTCCTATCATCGGGTCCTCCTGAAGCTGTCCGGCGACGCGTTCGCTCCAACGGGAGGCGACTTCGGGATCGCCGAGGAGTCCGTGGAGCTCCTGGCCCGTCAGCTCGCCGAGGTGCTCGAGCTGGGAGTCGAGCCGGCCGTGGTCGTCGGCGGCGGCAACATCTTCCGGGGTCGCGACGCCCCGAGGATGGATCGTGCCCGGGCCGACTACGTCGGGATGCTCGCCACCGTGATGAACGCGCTCGTCCTCCAGGACGCCTTAGAGCGCATCGACGTGGTGACCAGAGTGCAGACCGCCATCGCCATGGCCCAGGTCGCGGAGCCCTACATCCCCCGCAAGGCGATGCGCCACCTCGAGAAGGGTCGGGTGGTCATCTTCGCGGCGGGCCTCGGTCGTCCGTTCTTCTCCACGGACACGACGGCCGCGCAGATCGCGCTGGAGATCCACGCGGAGGCCATCCTCAAGGGCACCGGCGTGGACGGCGTGTACGACGCCGATCCGCGGGCCCACCCGGACGCCACCAAGTTCGAGGACCTCGAGTACATCGAGGTGCTGAAGCGCGGGCTTCAGGTTATGGACGCCACGGCGATCTCGTTGTGCATGGACAACGGACTGCCCATAATCGTGTTCAACTTCCGGGAAGAGGGCAACATCCGGCGCGCCGTGATCGGGGAGCCGATCGGGACGCTCGTGCATGCCGGAGGCGAGGGATGACCGCGGAGTCCACGCTGAAGGATGCCGATCACAAGATGAAACGCGCGGTCGAGGTCACCCGCGAGGAGTTCTCGGGCGTTCGCACGGGCAGGGCAACGCCTGCGATCCTGAACAGGGTGATGGTCGACTACTACGGGACGGCCACTCCGATGAATCAGCTGGCGTCGTTCTCCGTGCCGGAGCCGCGACTCCTGGTGATCCAGCCGTACGACCGGAACGCGATGCCCGCCATGGAGAAGGCCATCATGCAATCCGATCTCGGGCTCACCCCGTCGAACGACGGCCAGGTGATCAGGCTGTCGTTCCCCCAGCTCACTGAGGAACGCAGGAAGGATCTCATCCGGGTGGTGCACCAGCGGGCGGAGGACGGGCGGGTGGCGGTCCGGAACGTTCGTCGCCACTCCAAGGAGGATCTGGAACGGTTGAAGAAGGACGGCGAGATCTCGGAGGACGAGCTGAACCGCTCGGAGAAGGAGCTCCAGAAGCTGACCGACGGATACATCACCCAGATCGACGAGCTCCTGTCCCACAAGGAACAGGAACTGATGGAGGTCTAGTGGCCGAGCCGCCGGACGAACGGGACAGGAAGAAGGGAGACGAGGACCTCTTCGAGGAGCTCGACGAGTTCTTCGCTCCCCTCGACGACGCCGGATGGCCGGAGGGCGAGGCGCCCGAGGCGGTGGCCCAGGAGGGAGCTCCGGAGGCCCCGGCGGAGATCGATGAGTCGGCGGCGGACCCGGAGACCCTGGAGGAAGGATGGGACGTGGCCATCGACGTCCCGGAGGCGGACGAGCTCCTGGCCCCGGTGGCCCCGGCCGATGAGGAGCCCGAAGCCGAGGAGCAGGGTGAGGTCGAGCTGGCCGGAGACGTCGAAGCGGAGAGCGAGGGTCCACTCAGCCTCGACGACCTGAGGACCCCGCCCCCGGCGTACGCCGATCTGCCCGGACCCGCCGGCGACGCGGACGAGGCGGAGGAGGCGGGGGAGGGGGAGGGGGAGGGAGAGCCGGTGCTTCCCGAAGAGGTCTCCGTCTCCGCGGAGGACCTGTTCGAGGAGGAGCCGGGCGAGCCGGCCGTGGTCGATGCGGCCGAGGGCGGGCCCGAGGAAGGCCCCGAAGAGGGGGAGCCCCAGCCGGAGGCCGTCGAGGCGGCCGCGGAGCACTTCGCCACCGGCATCCGGGACACGCCCGAGGAGGTCGAACGCGAGCTCCTGGCCGATCTCGAGGCTGAGGAGTCCTCCCAGGAGGTCGAGACGGCCACGATCGCGCCGCCGGCGCCGCCGGCCGAGGCCCCCACCTGGCAGGAGGCCGCGGAGCCCGTCACGGAGGAGGTGGGCGAGGGCGCGCCGCCCTCCGGGCGTAACCTCACGGCGGCCTTCGCCAGCGGGATCCTCCTGTCCGTGGCGGTCCTGGCGCTCCTGCTGATCGGCAAGGGGGCCTTCGCCTGGTTCGCCGGAGGCGTGATCCTGCTGGGGCAGGCGGAGCTCTACGCGGTGATGCGCTCGCGACGGCTCCAGCCCGCCACGTTGCTCGGTCTGGTGTGCGGAGCCCTGATCATCGCCGGCGCCTACCTGCACGGTCCGGTTGCCGTTCCGTTCGGCCTGTTTCTGGCCATGGGTCTGACCGTGCTCTGGTACATGGCCGCGCCGTCGCCGTCCCGGCGGGGCGCGACGATCAACGCCGGAGCCACGATCCTCGGCACCGTCTACGTGCCGTTCCTGGCCTCGTTCGCGATCCTGCTGCTGGCGCTCCCCGGGGACATCGGCCGCAACGCGTTCCTGGTGGTCGTGGGGCTCACCGTCCTGTACGACGGGAGCGCCTACGCGGTCGGCAGCCTCTGGGGGAACCGCCCGCTCGCTCCGACCGTCAGCCCGCACAAGTCGTGGGAAGGGGCCATCGGCGGGACGCTGGTGATCCTCATCGTGGCGCTGGCGATCGTCCCGGCCATCGACCCTTTCAACAGCTCCCGGGCGGTCGGGCTGGCACTGGTCATCGCCATCGTCGCGCCGCTCGGCGACCTGGTGGAGTCCGCCCTCAAGCGCGACCTGGGGGTCAAGGACATGGGGACGATCCTTCCCGGGCACGGGGGCGTCCTCGACCGGATCGACGCGATCCTCTTCGCCGCCCCCGCGGCCTATTACTTCCTCCAGCTCTCCTTCTGAGCCTCTGGCAAGGCTTCCCTGATTTTCCCCTGGGGAGCGGGTACATTGGAGAGCGATGCGGAGGTTGGTCATCCTCGGATCGACGGGGTCGATCGGAACCCAGGCCCTGGATGTGGTCCGCCGGAACGCGGACCGCTTCGAGGTGGTCGGGCTGGCGGCCGCGCAGAGCCGCGAGCTGCTGGTCGGCCAGATCCGGGAGTTCCTGCCCCCGGTCGTCGCGGTGACCGACGAGCAGGCGGCGGGCGAGCTCCGGGAGGCCCTGTCCGGGCTGCGCCGGGTGGAGGTGATGGCCGGGGCCGACGCGGCGGAGCGTCTGGCCCGCGACTCCGACGCCGACATGGTGCTCAACGCCATGGTCGGGGCGGTGGGCCTGGGTCCGACGCTGGCCACGCTCCAGTCGGGCAAGATGCTCGCCCTGGCGAACAAGGAGAGCCTGATCGTCGGCGGTGAGCTGGTCATGGATCTGGTCAAGGGTGAGCCGGACCGACTGCTGCCCGTGGACTCCGAACACGCCGCCCTCGCCCAGTGCCTCCGAGGCGAGCGGCGGGAGGACCTTCGGCGGGTGATCATCACGGCCTCCGGCGGGCCGTTCCGCGGATGGAAGCACGAGGAGCTGGCCCGCGCCTCGGTGAAGGAAGCACTGGCCCACCCGACCTGGAAGATGGGACCGAAGATCACGATCGACTCGGCCACCCTGATGAACAAGGGGTTCGAGGTGGTGGAGGCGCACTACCTGTTCGGCATCGACTACGAACGGATCCACGTGGTGGTCCATCCCGAGTCGCTGATCCATGGTGTCGCCGAGTTCCTCGACGGGAGCCTCATGGCGCAGATGGCCTCCCCGGACATGCGGCTGCCGATCCAGCTCGCGCTGGCCTTCCCCGACCGGCTGCGATCGGGGATCCGCCCGCTGGATCTCACCCAGGTGGGCTCGCTCACCTTCGAGCCGCTGGACCGCGAGGCGTTCCCGGCCGTGGACCTGGCGTACCGCGCCGGTCGTCTGGGGGCGACGTTCCCCGCGGTGATGAACGCCGCCAACGAGGTGGCGGTCATGGCCTTCCTGGACGGCCGCATCCCGCTCACCGGGATCGCCGAGATCGCGGCCCGGGTGGTCGACGAGCACGAACCGGCCAAGGTCGTCTCCCTGGTGACGCTGGAGCGAGCCGACACGTGGGCCCGGCGGCGCGCTGCGGAACTGATCGACCAGCGTTGAAGGTGGCCTGATGGTCGCCGGCATCCTCATCTTCGTGGCCGGCATCCTCCTGATGATCTTCGTCCACGAGCTCGGCCACTTCGTCGCCGCCAAGCGGTTCGGGATCAAGGTCGAGGAGTTCTTCCTCGGGTTCGGTCCCCGCCTGTGGTCGTTCCGCCGGGGCGAGACGGAGTACGGGCTCAAGGCCATCCCGTTCGGAGGCTACGTGCGGATCGCCGGGATGAACCCGTTCGAGGAGGCCCCGCCCGAGGACCGCGAGCGCGTGTTCACCGCCAAGCCGGCCTGGCAGCGGGCCATCGTGCTGGTGGCCGGAGCGCTCACCCACTTCGTGCTGGCGTTCCTCCTGCTGGCCACGTTCTTCTGGTTCGTGGGGATTCCTCGGTTCGGTGGTCCCCAGGTCGCTCGGGTCGAGGCCACCCTCGACGGCCAGGCGTCGCCCGCGGCCGAGGCGGAGCTTCGGCCGGGTGACGTGTTCGTGGAGGTGGACGGGCGACCGATCCGTTCGTATCAGGAATTCCTGGAGTACGTCGACGGGCACGTGGGGCGGGAGATCTCCCTGGTCGTGGACCGGGACGGCCGCCGGGTCCCGTTGGAGGCCACCCCGGTCCTCTCCGAGGTCGAGGGTGAGCCGGTGGGCCGGCTCGGGATCGTCCTGACCAGGGCGTTCGTGGGCCGGGACCGGGCCGGCCCCATCGAGGGGCTGGGTGAGGCCGCCGGCGCCGTGGGGGAGTTCGTGGTCGGGTCGTTCCGGGCCATGGGTCAGGTGTTCGGGCCCGAGGGATTGGGGCGAGTGGGAGCGCTCCTGTTCGGCGAGGGCGAGCGGGCCACTACCGACCCCGTCGGGATCGTCGGCGCCGCCCGGGTCTCCGGTCAGGCGGCCGCCGCCGGCCAGGTCGAGGTGTTCTTCTTCCTGTTCGCGTTCTTCAACGTGTTCGTGGGGATCCTGAACCTGCTGCCGCTCCCACCCCTCGACGGGGGGCACCTGGCGGTCCTCGGGTTCGAGTCGCTCACGGGTCGCCGGGTCGACCCTCGCCGGCTGATCCCGATCACGGCCCTGGTGGCGGGGTTCCTGATCCTGTTCACCATCGCCATCACCTACCTCGACGTGTTCGCGCCCATCCCGAATCCGTTCCAGTAGCCGCTCGGTAGACTGGAACCGTGCTGAACGAACGGCGCAGGTCGCGCCCGATCCGGGTGGGCTGGGTGGATGTCGGCGGGGACGCCCCCGTCCGGGTCCAGTCCATGACCACCACGAAGACGGCCGACGTCAACGGCACGCTCCAGCAGATGGCCTCGCTGGTGGCGGCCGGTTGCGAGATCGTTCGGGTGGCCGTTCCTCACTGGGACGACGCCCGCGCGCTCAAGCAGATCGCCGAGCATGCCACCATCCCCGTCATCGCCGACATCCACTTCCAGTGGAAGTACGCCCTGGCCGCCCTGGAGGGCGGGATCCACGGACTCCGCATCAACCCGGGGAACATCAAGTACCAGGACAAGGTCCGGCTGATCGCCCGGGAGGCCAAGGGTCGCGGTGTGCCGATCAGGATCGGGGTGAACGCCGGCTCCCTGGAAAAGCCGCTCCTGGAGAAGCACGGGCGCCCGACCGCGGAGGCCCTGGTGGAGTCGGCGCTGGGTGAGGCCCGCATCCTCGAGGACGAGGACTTCACCGACATCAAGATCTCCGTCAAGCACTCGAACCCCGCCGAGATGATCCGGGCCTATCGCCTCCTGGCCGAGCGATGCGACTACCCCCTGCACCTCGGAGTGACCGAGGCCGGGCCGACGCCGGCCGGTGCCGTCAAGTCGGCCGTGGGCATCGGAACGCTGCTGGCCGAGGGGATCGGGGACACGATCCGGGTGTCGCTGACCGACGACCCCGTGGAGGAGGTCAAGACCGGGATCTGGATCCTCCAGTCGTTGGGCATGCGCAAGCGCGGCCTCGACCTGGTGGCCTGTCCGTCCTGCGGCCGGGCCGAGGTCGACGTCCTGGGCCTCACCAAGCAGGTCAACGAGGCCCTGGAGCGCGAAGGGATCACGGCCCCCATCCGGGTGGCGGTGATGGGGTGCGTGGTGAACGGGCCCGGCGAGGCGCGGGAGGCCGACCTCGGCATCGCGGCGGGGAAGGGGTACGGCCAGCTGATCGTGGGAGGTGAGGTCCAGGAGGCCCGGATCCCCGAGGACCGCTTCGTGGAGGTCCTGGTCGAGGAGGCCCGGAAGCTCGCCGCCGAGCGCGACAGAGCGCCGGCGGACTGAGTCAGGCCTCCGAACGCACGCCGCCTCGAGCGAACTGATCCACGACGTAGTAGATGGCCACGAGGCCGTGGACGACCAGCGCCCAGATCGGGCTGAGGAACGCGATGCCGATCGTCACCGGATAGATCACCAGCCCCAGGCTGAACCGCCGGGTGTTCGACCGGAGGGCCGC
>JBOGWD010000288.1:0-1185 GCA_050693275.1 Actinomycetota bacterium
TGGGCACGGCGATCCTGATCCTGTTCGGGGACGGCGTGGTAGCCAATGTGCTTCTCAACCGGTCCAAGGCCCAGAACGCGGGGTGGATCGTCATCACCTTTGGGTGGGGACTGGCGGTCGCCATGGCGGTGTTCGCGGTCTTCGAGTTCAGCGGGGCACACATCAACCCCGCCGTGACGATCGGCTTGTGGAGCGTCGGTCTCGTGGAGGCGGCTGATGTGCCCATCTACCTGGCCGGCGAGTTCGTGGGGGCCTTCATCGGCGCGGTCCTGGTGTACCTGGCGTTCCTGCCGCACTGGCGTGACACCGAGGATCGGGGCCTCAAGCTCGCCGTGTTCTCCACGGGCCCGGCGATCCGGAACTACGGAGCGAACCTGGTCACGGAGATCATCGGCACCTTCATCCTGGTGTTCGGCGTGCTGGCCCTGGTGAACTCTGCCGGCGTCCTGGACACGGGCCTGTTCCCGCTCCTGGTGGGCCTGCTGGTCTTCGTGATTGGTCTCTCTCTGGGCGGCCCGACGGGGTACGCGATCAACCCGGCTCGGGACCTGGGGCCTCGGATCGCCCACGCGGTCCTGCCAATCGCCGGCAAGGGGGAGTCTGACTGGGGCTACTCTTGGGTTCCCGTAGTCGGTCCGATCGTCGGCGGCATCATCGGGGCGCTCGTCTACCAGGGGCTGTTCCCGCAGCTGTAGGTGCGGCACAGGCCTGGCCGATGGGCGCAGGCACGGAGGAGGTGAGGTCGCATGAAGAAGCTCATCAACCGACCTGAGGACGTCGTCAGGGAGGAGCTCGAGGGCATCGCCGCCGCCCATCCGGACCTGGTCCGGGTCCACTTCGATCCGAACTACGTCGTCCGGGCCGATGCTCCTGTGGACGGCAAGGTCGGCATCGTATCCGGCGGGGGCTCCGGCCACGAGCCCATGCACGGCGGGTTCGTGGGGCCGGGCATGCTCGACGCTGCCTGTCCGGGGGAGGTGTTCACCTCGCCGACTCCCGACCAGATGCTCGAGGCCACCAAGGCCGTGAACGGAGGGGCCGGGGTCCTTCACGTCGTGAAGAACTACACCGGCGACATCATGAACTTCGAGATGGCCGCCGACCTGGGCAAGGGCGAGGGCATCGAGGTGGAGTCGGTGGTGATCGACGACGACGTCGCCGTGCAGGACAGCCTGTACACGGCCG
>JBOGWD010000289.1:0-1190 GCA_050693275.1 Actinomycetota bacterium
TGGGCACGGCGATCCTGATCCTGTTCGGGGACGGCGTGGTAGCCAATGTGCTTCTCAACCGGTCCAAGGCCCAGAACGCGGGGTGGATCGTCATCACCTTTGGGTGGGGACTGGCGGTCGCCATGGCCGTGTTCGCTGTCTTCGAGTTCAGCGGGGCACACATCAACCCCGCCGTGACGATCGGCTTGTGGAGCGTCGGTCTCGTGGAGGCGGCCGATGTGCCCATCTACCTGGCCGGCGAGTTCGTGGGGGCCTTCATCGGCGCGGTCCTGGTGTACCTGGCGTTCCTGCCGCACTGGCGTGACACCGAGGATCCGGGCCTCAAGCTCGCCGTGTTCTCCACGGGCCCGGCGATCCGGAACTACGGAGCGAACCTGATCACCGAGATCATCGGCACCTTCATCCTGGTGTTCGGCGTGCTGGCCCTGGTGAACTCCGCCGGTGTCCTGGACACGGGCCTGTTCCCGCTCCTGGTGGGCCTGCTGGTCTTCGTGATCGGCCTCTCTCTGGGCGGCCCCACAGGGTACGCGATCAACCCGGCTCGTGACCTGGGACCGCGGGTCGCCCACGCGGTGCTCCCGATCGCCGGCAAGGGGCAATCCGATTGGGCCTACTCGTGGGTCCCAGTGGTCGGCCCGATCGTCGGCGGCATCATCGGCGGACTCTCGTATCAGGCGCTCTTCCCCCAGCTGTAGCCGGGGGCGGCCGGAGAGCGCCCGCGTGCGCACGTTGACGGAAGAGGAGGCGAGGGATGAAGAAGCTCATCAACCGACCTGAGGACGTCGTCAAGGAAGAGCTGGAGGGCATCGCCGCCGCCCACCCCGACCTGGTCCGGGTCCACTTCGATCCGAACTACGTGGTCCGGGCCGATGCTCCTGTGGACGGCAAGGTCGGCATCGTATCCGGCGGGGGCTCCGGCCACGAGCCCATGCACGGCGGGTTCGTGGGGCCGGGGATGCTCGACGCTGCCTGTCCGGGGGAGGTGTTCACCTCGCCGACTCCCGACCAGATGCTCGAGGCGACCAAGGCCGTGAACGGAGGGGCCGGGGTCCTTCACGTCGTCAAGAACTACACCGGCGACATCATGAACTTCGAGATGGCCGCCGACCTGGGCAAGGGCGAGGGCATCGAGGTGGAGTCGGTGGTGATCGACGACGACGTCGCCGTGCAGGACAGCCTGTACACGGCCG
>JBOGWD010000290.1:0-1419 GCA_050693275.1 Actinomycetota bacterium
TGGAAGTACAGGGAGTCGGCGAAGAAGATGACGAACGGGAAGTCGGGCCGCAGCTCCGGGATCGGGGCGGTGACGATGACCTGCCGGCGGATCGGCTGGATGGGGATGTCGACGCCGACCATCCGCCCGAGCTGGGGAGCCCAGGCACCGCAGGCGTTCACCACCACCGGGGTCTCGATCGCGCCCTTCGGCGTCTCCACGGCGCTGATCCGACCGCCCTCCACACGGATGCCGGTGGCCGGAGTGTCGGTGAGGATCGACACGCCGAGGCGCCGGGCTCCCGATGCGTACCCCTGCACCACGCTGGAGGGATCGGCCAGACCGTCTCGATCGTTGATCGTCCCCGCCAGCACGCCCTCGAGGTCCAGCTCCGGCACCACGTCCGCGCAGTCCCCGGGCTCCAGCCACCTGGTGGCGATCCCCAGGCGATGCTGAAGGGCCACGTTGTCCCGAAAGGTCGGCAGGTCCTCCTCCCGGGTGAGCAGGAACAGATAGCCGCACAGCTTCAGGCCGACGTCCTGGCCGAGCTCGTCCGGGAACCGCTCCATCATCCGGATGCTCTCGATCGACAGCCGGACGTTGATCTCCGTGGAGAACTGGTGGCGGATCCCTCCGGCGCACTGTCCGGTGGACATCTGCCCCAGGAACGGCTCCCGCTCCAGGAGCGCGACGTCCTTCACGCCACGCTGAGCCAGGTGGTAGGCGGTGCTGGCTCCCATCACGCCCCCACCGACCACGACCGCGTCGGCCGTCCGCGGCGGATCCTCTCCGGCCAAGGTCAAACCAGGTCGGCCATGGCCTCGGCCAGCGGCTTGCGGATCCCCATGACGAACGGGACCTCCTCCTTCACGTACCGGCGGGACTCGGAGTCCCGGAGGCGGCGGATGCAGTCGACGATCCGGTGGAGCTCGTCGGCCTCGAAGGCCAGGATCCACTCCCAGTCGGTGAGCCCGAACGCGCTGGTGGTGTTGGGGAGGACGTCCGGGAACTCCCGGCCCATCTCCCCGTGCTCTCGGAGGAGCCGGGACCGCTCCTCGGACGGGAGGAGGTACCACTCCGGCGTGCGCACGAACGGATAGACGCACAGGTACCGGCCGGGGCCCTCTCCCCGGAGGAACGCCGGCTGGTGCTGGGGGTTGAACTCGGGCGGCCGCACCGCGCCCAGGAACGAGTGGGTGAGCTCGAGGGAGCGGCCCAGCGCGGTGCGGCGCAGCGACGCCGCCAGCGTCTGGAGGTCGTCCGCGGAGCTCGAGACCAGCCACATCATGAAGTCGGCATCGGGGCGGAACCCGACCGAGCTGTAGAAGCCCCGGACGGACACCGAGCCGGCCACCTGCTTGAAGGCCACCTCCCACTCGTGCACGGCCTCGTCGACCGACACGAAGATCTCCCGGGCCCGGCGGAACACCGGGTAGAACG
>JBOGWD010000291.1:0-2763 GCA_050693275.1 Actinomycetota bacterium
TACTTCGTGGCGGCGCAGAACCCCGCCGAGCTCCGCGGCACCGGGGGATTCATCGGCGCCTACGCGATCATGACGGCAGAGGACGGGGCGCTGGAGTTCGGGCCGTTCCGCCCGATCGAGACGCTCCGCGACATCGATCCCCGGAAGATCCCCGCCCCCAACCCTGACTTCGCCGAACGGTACGAGCGGTTCGGAGGGGCGGGCTACTGGCGGAATATCAACATGACCGCGGACTTCCCTTCGGCTGCCGACGCCATCGAACGGCTGTACCGGAGGGTGACGGGCGAGGCGGTCAACGGGACGATCGCCGTGGACCCCTTCGCCCTCGCGTCCCTGCTTCGAGCGACCGGCCCAATCGACGTGCCGCTCACCGGGGTCTCGGTGGACGAGCAGACGGTCGTCCCCTACATCACCAACCAGGCCTACTCGGAGATCACCGAGAGTGGAGTCCGGAAGCGGATCCTGGGCGACGTTGCCCTCGCCGCACTCGAGCGGTACCTGGAGGGTGGCGCAGCGGATCCTGTGGCGTCCGGACGCGCGCTGGTGGACGCGGCGGCGGGGGGGCACGTCCTGCTCCACGCGGCGAATCCGAGGATGCAGGCCGCGTTCGAGGCCGCGGGGGTGGCCGGCCAGCTCGGCGGCGCGCCCGGGGACTTCCTGGCGGTGGTGGCCAACAACGCGGCCGGCAACAAGGCCGACTTCTACCTCGCCCGGGAGCTCCGGTACGAGGTTCGGCTGGGGGGAGAGGGCTCGGCGATGGGAACCGCGGAAGCGATCTTCACGAACGATGCCCCCACGTCGGGCCAGCCGGCGTACGTGATCGGTCCCTACGACGAACGGTTCAGGCCGGGGCAGAACGTCTCGATCGTGACGAGCTACTGCGCCACGACGTGCCGGCTCCAGGAGTTCCGGCGGGACGGGAGGCCGGAGGCGGTGGGTGAGGAGGAGGAGCTGGGGCATCCCGCTTACTGGAACAACCTGGAGCTCGACAGTGGAGCGTCGCAGGGCTGGCGCTACCACTGGTCGGTGGCCGAGGCCTGGGAGGGCGACGATGCCAGGGGTCTCTATCGGCTGACGGTGCAGGGACAGACCACCATCCGCCCCACGAAGCTGATCGTCGACATCCGCACCCCGGAGGGAACCACGGTGATCTCGGCTTCCCCGCGGATGCGGGTCAGCGGGAACCGAGCGGTGTGGGAGGGCGCCGCCGGGGACAGGGCCACGTTCGAGGTGGCATTCGAACGTCCGTTCGTTTCCAGGGTCTGGCGGGCCATCGTCCGGTTCTGGGATCGTCCGATCTTCAGGTTCGGGGATTGACGACCGAATTGTGGGGGAGATGTCCGATTGACTACCCCCCGAACTGGGGATACAGTCATCTATCGAGTACCCACCGATCTGCTGATTCGGAGGGGTCGATCATGAAAACTGTCCGCAACCTGTCTCTGGGAGTCTCGGCTTTCCTGATGGCCGCGCTCTCAAGCGCTCCCGTCCTGGCTCAGACCTACCCGCCTCCGGTCACACCGCCCCCACCGGGCCCGGGGGCCGGTGCCGGCGCCGGCGCCGCTGGGGCGGGTCCCGGGGCCGAGGGAGGCATCGTCTTCACCGGCGCGGACCTCACGCTCGCCCTCGTGCTCGTCGTGGCCCTGATCGGTCTGGGTCTGGTCACGCTCACGATCGGCCGCAGGCGCGCCCTCCAGTAGGTCTGCTTGGCCACGGCCTGCGGTCCACGCCTTCGTGGGCCGCACGGCTGACTTGAAACCCGGACGGATACGGACATAGGGTATTCCGATATCCCGACGGCTACGGCACCGCCGCTACCCGGCCGGATGCCGTAGCTGAGAGGAGGCAACATGGCACGGCCGCTTCGGATGCTCGCCGTCGCTCTCAGCGGCGTTCTCGTGCTCACGATGGGAGGCATCGATTCCGTCGTGGCGCACGAGTTCGATGCCGCGAGCACCATCAGTCTCAAGGCATCGAAGAAGAACGTGAAGAAGAAGGGGAGGGTGACCTTCTCCGGCCAGGTGAACAGCGCCGAGGCCGACTGTCTGGGCGGTCGCCAGGTCACGCTCGTCGGACGGAAGGTGAAGAGCACCACGACCGATCCCAACGGTACCTTCAAGATCAGGGTCCGGCCCGGGAGGACCTCCCGGTGGGTGGCCATGGTCACCGGAACCGCGAGCGGGGTCCACCCCCACCGGCACGTGTGTGGCGGAGACGTCTCGAACGCCGTCAACGTCAAGGTCAAGCGGAAGAAGAAGGGCTGAGGCTGACCCGCCGCTCCAGCGGGGCCCGCCGGTAAGCTCGGCCATCGGGTAGGCTCGACCTTGATGACCGACACCACCGAGGAGCGGTCCGCCTATTCCCAGATGGGAGAGCAGTGGCTCCTCCGGGGTGGCGGGGTCGACATCATCACCACCGAGGAGCGGGACCTCTCCACCGAGGAGATGGTCCTCAACATCGGGCCCCAGCACCCCTCCACCCACGGCGTGCTCCGGCTGGTCCTCGAGCTCGACGGGGAGAAGATCCGCCACGCCGAGCCGGTGATCGGCTACATGCACCGGGCCGCGGAGAAGCTGGCCGAGGTCCGGGACCACCGCCAGGTCCTGGTGCTCATGAACCGCCACGACTGGCTCTCGGCGTTCAACAACGAGCTCGGCTGGTGCCTGGCCGTGGAGAAGCTGGCCGAGGTCGAGGTCCCGGAGCGGGCCCGGTGGATCCGCACGATGATGGCCGAGTGGAACCGGATCCTGAACCACCTCATGT
>JBOGWD010000292.1:0-21364 GCA_050693275.1 Actinomycetota bacterium
GCAGGGCGCCAAGCCGGCGGTCGACCTCGTCGTCCGGGAGCGGCTGCGGCTTCGGCGTGGCCCTACCTCAGCACTTGAACTTCTTCTGGCCGAGCTTCGCGCCCTTGAACGCCACCCTTACCTTGCAGCGGGTGGACTCGCTGGGGACCTTGAAGCGCTTCTTGAACTGGCTGTCGGCGTTCAGGGTGGCGCTCTTCTTGGCGACCTTCTTCAGCGGCGAGCCGTTGGCCAAGAACGTGAGCTTGACCTTCTCGCCGGGAGCGAGGGGCTGGATCGTCCCGGTGACGGTGGCTCTGTTGCCCTTCACCTTCGTCTTGAGACCCTGGAGCACCGGAGCCCCGCCGGGCTGACACGGGGTCTCGGTGGGCATGGCGCTGTTCGGCCGCGGCGACGGGGTCGCGACCTGGAAGTCCGCGGCGCTGTCGTTGGTGTCGTCGGGCGGGTCCAGCGCCGTTGAGCAGCCCCGCGCGATCGTCCGCTCGACGGACTGGCCCGGGGGGATGGCCGGTGCGGGCGGACCGGTGTCCGCATCGCCTGCCTGGCTGCCCCACGCCACGCAGTCGATGAACTGATCTGTGCTTCCGTAGGGAGGGTCAGGCGTGCCAGGGTCCACGAAGCATGCCTTGCCGCCTTCGGCGGGGATCTCAGCGGATAGCATGGCGTCGGCGGCGAGAGCGGGGTCGGGCGACACGAGGATCGACGCCTGGTTGGCTCCGTTCGCGACGGCACCGACGAACGTGGCTGAGGCCGCTTCCACGTTTCCGTCGTAGATGCGGACTTGCTTCCCTGCCACGAAGTTCTGGCCCGGTTCGTACATCTGCAGCTCGACGAAGTCGCTCGTCGTTCCGGAATCGGAGCCGGCCGAGACCTCCCTGATCATCATGAGGTGGAAGCTGGCCTGGGCGGGCGGGGAGGAGGCCACCAGGCCCCCGGCGGCGAGCGAAGCGACGAGCAGGAGACGGGTGAACGTGCGGGGGAGCGTCATCGGCAGCCTCCGTGGTCGAGGTCTCTCCTGCTGATTCGCCACGTCGCCGCGGCCGGTTCGGGCGATTCTACTGCGTCGCCGCGGCCAGGGCCTTCTCCAGCAGGCCCAGGCCCTCGTCGAGGAGGTCGTCGTCGATGGTCAGCGGCGGGAGCAGTCGGACCACGTTGTCGTAGGTGCCGGCCTTCAGCGTGATCAGGCCCTGCCGGAAGCACTCCTCGATCACCCGCCCCGTGGCCTCCTTGGCCGGATGCTTCGTGCCCCGGTCGTCCACCAGCTCCATGGCCACCATGGCCCCGAGTCCACGGACGTCGCCGACCGCCTCGTACCGGTCCTGGAGGTCCCGGAGCCGGCTGGTGAGAATCGCTCCCACGCGCTCGGCCCGTTCCAGGAGCCCCTCGCGCTCGATCGCGGTGATCACCTCGAGGGCGGCCGCCGCGGACAGCGGATTGCCGCCGAACGTGCCGCCCAGGCCCCCCACGTGCACCTCGTCCATGACGTCCGCCCGGGCCGTGACCCCGCTGATGGGAAGCCCGCCGCCGAGGGCCTTGGCGGTGGCCACGATGTCCGGCACCACGTCGAAGTGCTCGATGCCGAACCACCGGCCGGTTCGTCCGAAGCCGGTCTGGACCTCGTCGGCCACGAACAGGATCCCGTTCTGCCGGCAGAACTCCGCGATTCGAGGGAGGAACTCCGGCGCGGGGACGACGAAGCCGCCCTCTCCCTGCACTGGCTCGACAACCACGCACGCCACGCTCTCTGGCCCGATGTGCTTCTCGATCTCGTCGATGACGAGGTCCGCGCACGACGGCCCGCAGTCCTCGGGAGCCCGCCCCGTGGGGCAGCGGTACGGGTAGGCGAAGGGGAGCCGGTACACCTCCGGGGCGAAAGGGCCGAACCCGCGCTTGTACGGATCGGCTTTCGCGGTCAGCGTCATGGCCATCAGCGTGCGACCGTGGAAGGCGTGGTCGAACGTGACCACCGCCGGCCTCCCGGTGAAGGAGCGGGCGAGCTTGACGGCGTTCTCGACCGCCTCAGCCCCCGAGTTCGCCAGCATCGTGCGCTTCTCGTGGTCACCGGGAGTGACCTCGTTGAGCCGCTCGGCCAGGGCGACGTACGGCTCGTTGAGCGTGACATGGAAGCACGTGTGCGTGTAGGCGTCGGCCTGGTGTCGGATCGCTTCGACCACCGAGGGGTGGGCGTTCCCCACGTTGAGCACGGCCAGCCCCGCGCCGAAGTCGATCAGCCGGTTCCCGTCGACATCCTCGACGATCGCGCCGGAGGCTCGCTCGACGAACACCGGCACGGTGTTGAACACGGCCTTCGGGACGGCCGCCTCGCGGCGGGCCATCAGTTCGCGCGAGCGAGGCCCGGGGATCTCGGTGACGAGCCGCCGCTCCTGGGAAAGCTCCATGATCTCCCAGTCTCCCGGACCGCCACCGGGTCCGGCCCGGCGGGCGGTCGAAAGGCCCCCCGGGCCTTTGTACGGTCCGTCCTAACGGCGGGGTCGGCGAGCGGGGCGGCGGGCCGCTTGTACAGAACGTACAATCCCGCTGTGACGGTTCGGATCGAGGACATCCTGACGATCCCCGGGCTGGCCCTGAAGCTGGCCGCCGGTCGATCGGGGGCGTCCCGGCCGATCCGCTGGGTTCACGTCAGCGAGCTGGAGGATCCCACGCCGTGGCTCCGGGGCGGGGAGCTCCTGCTCACCACGGGGATGGGCCTCGGGAGGACGCCGTCCCGACAGCGGGCCTACGTCGAGCGGCTGTCCTCGGCCGGGCTGGCCGGGCTCGGTTTCGGGGTGGGGTTCTCCTACACGAAGGTCCCCAAGGCCGTGACCGACGCCGCCGAGCGCCTCGGCTTCCCCCTGTTCGAGGTGCCGTACCCCCTGCCGTTCATCGCCATCACCGAAGCGGTGTTCACCCGCATCGCCAGCGAGCAGGTGGAGGTGCTGCAGCGATCGATGGACGCCCAGCACGCCCTGACCCGGGCGGTCCTCGAGGGCTCGGGGATCCGGGGCGTGGCCTCCGCGCTGGCCGACTCGATCGGGGGCTGGGCCGTCGTCCTGGACCTGCACGGCAACTCCCTGACGGCGGCTCCGCGGTCCGCGGGCGGACGGGCCCCGAGGCTGTGGGACGAGCTCCGCGACTCCAGGCCTCCCGAGCTGGGCTTCAGCGTCTCGCTGGTCCACCGGGGAGATCACGTCTCGGTCCAGCCGGTCGGCCCCCGGGGCAGGGTGGAGGCCTTCCTGGCCATCGGCAAGCGTGAGGCCCTCAGCCAGTTCGACCGGATCGTGGCCGGACATGCGCTGTCGCTGCTGGCCATCGAGCTCGACAAGTCCCGCGCGGTGGCCGAGGCGGAGCGGCGGCTGCGCGGTGACTTCCTCGACTCGCTGGTCCGCGGCACGCTCTCTCCCCGCGAGGCCACCCGCGGCCTCCGCCGCTTCGGACTGGAGGCCGACGACGAGGTCGAGGTCGTGGCCATGGAGTCCGAGGTTCCCGTCGAGGATCTCACCTGGGCCGTGGAGGACGTCCTGTCGCGGCGGGACGGCGGCTTCCTGCTGGCCCCACGTGACGACGTGCTGTACGTCCTGCTGCGTCCCGACGGCGATGGCGCCCTGGGGGACCTGCGCAACGAGGTGGCCTCGCGGCTGGGGGTCGAGGTCCTGGCCGGAGCGGGGAGCCCGGTGGCCCCTGCGGAGACGGGGCGGAGCCTCCGGGAGGCCAGCTACGCCCTCCAGGTCTGCCACGTGGAGCGGCGTCCGGTGGCCGACTTCCAGACGCTGGGCACCTACCGGCTCCTGCTCACCCTTCAGGAGCCCGACGCCCTCCGGGCCTTCGCAGACTCGGTCCTGGCGGCCCTCGACGGGTACGACGGCGAGCACGGGGGCGAGCTGGTCTCCTCGCTCCGGGCCTTCCTCGACCACAACGCCAGGTGGGAGGCCGCCGCCGCCGAGCTGTACGTTCACCGGCACACCCTCCGCTACCGGATGCGCAAGGTGGAGGAGCTGACGGGCCGCGACCTGTCCACGCCCCACGACCGGATGGAGTTCTGGCTGGCCATCCGGGCCCGGGACCTCCTGGCCCGCTCCGCCGACTGAGCCCGGCCGACCTTGTCCCATCCGTACAAGCGGCCTGTTCAGCTTGGGCCCTTCCGCCCCGCGGCCGGGAGCCGGTCCTCTGGTACGAAATCTCCCGGAGAGGAACAGCCGGACGAAGGGGGAAGGCATTCCCAGGGAGGCGGGGCCCACGGACGCGGGGAGCGAGCCGTCGGTGGTGGCCGGCGCCACCATCATGGCCACCGAGCCCGACGCGGGCCAGGCTCCGGCCGTCCGCTTCGAGGGGGTCACCAAGCGCTTCGGCGACGTGGTCGCCGTTGACGGGGTGGACCTGGAGGTCAGGCCCGGTGTGTTCTTCTCCATGCTCGGTCCGTCGGGCTCGGGCAAGACCACGTGCCTGCGCATGATCGCAGGCTTCGAGATCCCCACGGAGGGCCGGATCGAGCTCAAGGGCCAGGACGTGACCCTGGCCCCGCCGTACGACCGCGACGTCAACACGGTCTTCCAGGACTACGCGCTGTTCCCGCACATGACCGTGGGGCAGAACGTGGAGTACGGCCTCATGGTGCGTCGGGTCTCCCCAGCCCAGCGCCGGGCCCGGGCCTCGGACGCCCTCCGGCTCGTTCGGCTCGATGGCTTCGAGGGCCGAAAGCCGAGTCAGCTGTCGGGCGGCCAGCGCCAGCGGGTGGCCCTGGCCCGGGCGCTGGTGAATCAGCCCAGCGTGCTCCTGCTGGACGAGCCGCTGGGCGCCCTCGACCTGAAGCTGCGCCAGCAGATGCAGATCGAGCTGAAGTCGATCCAGCAGCGGGTCGGCCTCACGTTCATCTACGTGACCCACGACCAGGAGGAGGCGCTCAACATGAGCGACCGCCTCGCGGTCCTCAATCAGGGCCGGATCGAGCAGGTCGGGACGCCCGCCGACGTGTACGAACAGCCCTCCACGAGCTTCGTCGCCGGCTTCGTGGGGGTCTCGAACGTCCTGGAGGGCGAGGCCGCCCGCTCGGTGGTCGGGGAGGCCGTCGCCTTCACCATCCGGCCGGAGAAGATCCGGATGCTCGAGCCCGACGAGCGGTCCGGGCCCGGTGAGATCGGCGCCCCCGGGGTGGTCAGCGACGTCGTCTACCTGGGCGCCCACACCCGGTACACGATCGAGCTCGACGCCGGCGGCGAGCTCGTGGTCCTCCAGCAGAACCTGGCCACGTCCTCCATGCAGGCGGTGCACATGGAGGGGCGTCGGGTGCTGCTGGTGTGGGACAGGCAGTTCAACCGCCCGGTCGAGGGGACCGGGCAGGATGGGTCCGAGGACCCGGGATGGGAGGGAGCATGAGGAGCAAGCGATGGCGCTTGCTGGCGCTGCTCAGCGCCGGCGCGCTGGTCTCGGCCGCGTGTGCGGAGCAGGCGCAGGATGGGGCCGGAGGAGGGGGACAGGACGGGGTCATCACGGAGATCGGCGACGGCGAGGGGGAGGTCAACATCATCGCCTGGGCCGGCTACATCGAGGACGGGTCGACCGACCCGGCCTACGACTGGGTCACGGCGTACGAGGAGGAGACCGGGTGCGAGGTCAACGTCAAGGTCGCCGGAACATCGGACGAGATGGTGTCCCTGATGCAGGAGGGATCCGGATTCGACCTCGTCACGGCGTCCGGTGACGCCAGCCTCAGGCTGATCCACGGCGAGACGGTCCAGCCGATCAACATCGACCTGATCGACTCCTGGGACACCGTGGACCCGCGGCTCCAGGACGCTCCGTGGCATACGGTCGACACGGACGGCGACGGCGAGGCCGAGCACTTCGGGACCCCGTACCAGTGGGGCTCGGACGTGCTGATGTACAACACCGAGGTCTTCGGCGACGAGGCCCCAACGAGCTGGAGCGTCGTCTACGAGGAGCAGGACCTGCCGGACGGGAGCACCAACAGGGGTCGGATCGAGGCGTACGACGGCCCGATCGCGCTGGCCACGGCAGCCGTGTACCTGCGGTCCGCGCAGCCGGAGCTCGGCATCGAGGACCCGTATGCCCTGACCCAGGAGCAGTTCGAGGCGGCCGTCAGCCTGGCGGTCCAGCAGCGGGAGCTCGTCTCCCGATACTGGCACGACGCCTTCATCCAGATGGACGACTTCACCAACGAAGGCATCGCGGCCAGCACGTCGTGGCCGTTCCAGGTCAACATCCTGCAGTTTGAGGAGGAGCCGATCGCCAGCGTGATCCCCGAGGAGGGAGCCACGGGGTGGGCCGACACCACGATGATGCACGTGGACGCGCCCAACCCGAACTGCGCCTACATGTGGATGGAGCACTCGCTCGATCCCAAGGTCCAGGGCGATCTCGCCTCGTGGTTCGGGTCGGTTCCCTCCGTTCCGGACTCGTGTGAGGGCAACGAGCTGCTGGGTCCGGAGGGGTGCCAGACGAACGGGATCGACAACTTCGACCAGATCGCGTTCTGGAAGACCCCACAGGCGGACTGCTTCGTCCCGGAGGGGCCGGACGAGTGCGTCCCGTACGCCGAGTGGGTGACGAAGTACGTCGCCGTCATCGGGGGCGTCGATCCGTTCGGCGGATGATCCGCAAGGGTGGGGCTGCCCCGCCGACTCGCTGAGGAGGAGCCCGGCGTGGCCGTGACCGCGGAGACGCGGCCGGCCGCGCCGGTCTCCCGCCCGCTCCAGGCGCTCCTGTACCGGAAGCCCTGGCTGAAGATCCTGCTGCTGCTCGTGCCGGGCGTGCTGTGGCTCGGCGTGCTGTACGTGGGGTCCCTGGGCACGCTGCTCATCCAGAGCTTCTACTCGCTCGAGGAGTTCACCGGCCTGGTGGTGCGGGAGCTCACCCTCGAGACGTACGCCTCCCTGGCGGACCCGGCCAACCTCGACATCATCATCAGGACCGCGCTCATGGCCCTGGCGGTCACCGTGACCTGTGCCGTCATCGCCTTCCCCATCGCCAACTACATGGCCCGGTACGCCACTCCCCGGGTTCGGGCCGCCCTCTATCTCACGGTGCTGATGCCGCTGTGGACCAGCTACCTGGTACGGGTGTACTCGTGGAAGCTGATCCTGGCCAGGGAGGGGATCCTGGCCTGGTTCGTCGACCGGCTCGGGCTGGAGCCCGTGCTTCAGCTCTTCCTGGGCCTCCCCGGCGTGGGGGGGCCGTCGCTCTCGCAGTCGCTCCTGGGGATGTGGATCGTGTTCGTGTACACGTGGCTCCCGTACATGATCCTCCCGCTCGCGGCCGCCCTGGAGCGCGTTCCCGGTTCGCTCCTGGAGGCGTCGGAGGACCTCGGCGGGCGGCCCCGGTTCACCTTCCGCCGGGTCATCCTGCCGCTGACCCTGCCCGGGCTGGTGGCCGGCTCGATCTTCACGTTCTCCCTGACGCTCGGCGACTTCATCATCCCGACGATCATCGGGAACTCGGCGTTCTTCATCGGTTCGCAGGTCCTGGTCCAGCAGGGGACCGCGGGAAACCTTCCTCTGGCCGCGGCGTTCGCCGCCGTGCCCATGGCCATCATGGCCGTCTACCTTCTGCTGGCCCGGCGGGCCGGGGCGTTCGAGGCCCTCTGATGGCCAGGGTGCGAGCGGGGCTGGGGCTCCGGGTCACGGTGTGGGCTACGATCGTGTTCCTGTACTTCCCGCTGTTCATCGTGGCCCTGTACGCGTTCACGCCCGAGGAAGCCAGCTTCGGCTTCCCGCCGCCGGGGCTGACCACGAGGTGGTTCGGGGTGGCGGCGCGCAACCCCGACATCTGGTCGTCCCTTCGCCTCTCGCTCACGGTGGCGGTCGTGGCCACAGGGATGGCCATCCTGCTGGGCAGCCTGCTTGCCGCCGCCGTCTATCGGAGCCGGTTCTTCGGCAGGGAGGCCATCTCGTTCCTGGTGATCCTGCCGATCGCCCTTCCCGGGATCGTCACCGGCATCGCCCTTCGGTCGACCATCGCCCTGTTCGACGTGCCGTTCAGCACGCTGACGATCATCGTGGGCCACGCCACCTTCTGCATCGTGGTGGTCTACAACAACGTCCTGGCCCGTTTCCGGCGGATGCAGGGGTCGTTGGTCGAGGCGTCGATGGACCTGGGGGCCTCAGGGTGGCAGACGTTTCGCCATGTGCTCCTCCCGCATCTGGGCACCGCGCTGGTGGCCGGGGGCATGCTCTCGTTCGCGCTGTCGTTCGACGAGATCATCGTGACCACGTTCACGGCCGGGCAGCAGCAGACCCTGCCCATCTGGATCTTCTCGAGTCTGGTTCGGCCGCGGGCCCGTCCGGTGACCAACGTGGTGGCGCTGGTGGTGATCGCCGTGACGGCCATCCCCATCCTGCTGGCCCAGCGCCTCACCCGCGCGGAGGGCGGCGTCGGCCCGGCCACCACCGCCTCCGGGGCGGCGGCGGTCAGGAGGTAGGCGTGGGCGGTTTGTCCGGAGCGTACAGGCGAGCGAAGCTGGTTGGCCCGAGCGTCGAGGCGGGCAACGGGGGCCGGCGGTAGGCTAGAAGGTCGAGGAGCCTGAGGAGGAGTCATGGCGCAGACGATGACCCGAAGGCAGATGTTCATCGGCGGGGAGTGGACCGACGGAGCCGCGGAGGAAGGTCTCCCCGTGGTGAACCCGGCCACCGGGGACACGATCGCCGAGATCCCCCGGGGGACCGAGGAGGACGTCGACCGGGCGGTGACGGCCGCGCGGAAGGCGTTCGACGAGACCTGGTTCGACAGCACGCCCGGGGAGCGCAGCGGGATGATGCTGAAGCTCGCCGACGCCATCGAGGCGAACGCCGATGAGCTCGGACGGCTGGAGTCGGAGAACGTCGGCAAGCCCTCGTCATGGGTCGTCTCCGACGAGATCATGGTGATCGCGGAGCAGATCCGGTTCTTCGCCGGAGCGGCCCGGGTCGTGGGAGGGCTGGCGACCGGGGAGTACTACAAGGAGGACACCACCCTGTACACGAGCTGGCTCCGCCGCGAGCCGATCGGGGTGGTGGGGCTGATCGCTCCCTGGAACTACCCGCTGTACATGGCGATGTGGAAGTTCGCCCCCGCCCTGGCGGCGGGGAACACCCTGGTCATCAAGCCCTCGGAGTGGACCCCGCTCACGCTCCTGCGGATGACCGAGCTGGCCGCGGACATCTTCCCGCCGGGCGTGTTCAACGTGGTGCTCGGCGACGGGGTGCCCACCGGCGCGGCCATCGTCAAGCACCCGGGGGTGGGGATGGTGTCGCTCACCGGCGAGGTCACCACCGGCCAGGAGGTGGCCAGGGCCGCGGCGGACACCCTCAAGCGTGTCCACCTGGAGCTAGGGGGCAAGGCCCCGGTGGTGATCTTCGACGACGCGAACCTGGAGTCGTCCGTTGAGTGGATCAAGACGGCGGGGTTCTTCAACTCCGGCCAGGACTGCACCGCGGCCACCCGGGTGCTGGCCGGCGGGGGCGTCTACGACAGCCTCCTGTCGGAGCTGGTGCCCGCGGTCGAGTCGTTGAAGGTCGGCGACCCGTCGAAGGAGGACACCGAGATGGGCCCGGTGGTGTCGAAGGAGCAGCTCGATCGAGTCACCGGGTTCGTGGACCGGGCCCGGGACGGGGGGGCCAAGGTCCTCACCGGCGGGGAGCGCATCGACGGGCCGGGGTTCTTCTACAAGCCGAGCGTGATCACCGACATCGACCAGAGCTCGGAGATCATCCAGCGCGAGGTGTTCGGTCCGGTGGTGACCGTCCAGCGGTTCGACGACGATGATCAGGCCATCGCCTGGGCCAACGACGTGGACTACGGGCTGTCGGCCTCGGTGTGGACCCGGGACATCGGCCGGGCCCTGAACGCCTCTCGGAGGCTGCGGTTCGGCACGGTATGGATCAACACCCACATCCCGCTCACCCCCGAGATGCCCCACGGCGGCTTCAAGCAGTCGGGGTACGGCAAGGACATGAGCATCTACGGGATCGAGCACTATACCGAGCTGAAGCACGTGATGGCGCCGATCGACTGACCCAGGTGGTGATCCATCGATGACCGAGACCCGTCCGTACCTGGTCGCGGGGGAGGCCCGGACCGGCGACGACTCGTTCGAGGTGGCCAGCCCCTTCGACGGGAGCGTGGTGGCCCGGGTCGGCACGCCTTCGGACGCCGACCTCGAGGACGCCCTGGCCGCGGCCGCCCGAACGTTCGAGGAGGAAGCCCGGCTCCTCCCGACGCACGCCCGGGCCGAGGCCCTGATGCACATCTCCCGGCGGATCGAGGAGCGCGCCGGCGAGGTGGCCGACCTGATCGCCCGCGAGGGCGGCAAGCCGCTGAAATGGGCCAGGATCGAGGCGAGCCGCGGTGTCAGCACGTTCCGGTGGGCCGCCGAGACGATCCGGGCCATGGACGGCCAGGCACTGCGGCTCGACACCGACCCCGCGCTGGGGAGCCGTCTGGGGATCGTCCGACGGTTCGCCTACGGGCCGGTGGCCGGCATCGCCCCGTTCAACTTCCCCGTGAACCTGGTGGCGCACAAGATGGCCCCCGCCCTGGCGGTGGGCGCACCGATCATCATCAAGCCGGCCTCCGCCACGCCCCTCGGGGCGCTGTTCCTCGGTGAGCTGTTCGGCGAGACCGACCTGCCTCGGGGAATGGTCTCGGTCCTGCCCCTCGACGGAGCCCGGGCCGAGCCCCTGGTGACCGACCCCAGGATCGCCAAGGTGTCGTTCACGGGCTCCAGCCCGGTCGGATGGAAGCTGAAGAGCCTCGATCCACGGAAGCACTTCACGCTCGAGCTCGGAGGGAACGCCGGGGTGATCGTGCACGCCGACGCGGACCTCGACCACGCCGCCGAGCGCTGCGCCGTCGGCGGGTACTACCAGGCCGGGCAGTCGTGCATCGCCGTGCAGCGCGTGCTGGTCCAGTCCGAGGTGTACGAGGAGTTCGTCAGCCGGTTCGTCAAGCAGGTGGAGAGTCTGAAGGTCGGCGACCCCATGGACGAGACCACCGACGTGGGCCCGCTGATCGACGCCGGCGCACTCGACAAGGTCGCCGCGTTCGTCGATGAGGCCCTGGCCGATGGCGCCGAGGTCCTCAGCGGCGGCGAGCGGAAGGATCCCTTCTACCTGCCCACCGTCCTGGGAAACGTGCGCCGGGAGATGCGGGTGTGCCGGGAGGAGATCTTCGGCCCGGTGACCACGGTGTCGAGGTACGAGACCTTCGAGCAGGCCGTCGAGGAGGTCAACGCGACGCCGTACGGCCTCCAGGCCGGCGTGTTCACCCGGGACATCGAGCGGGCCATGCTGGCGCACCGGGACGTCCGGGTCGGCGGGGTCGTCGTCAACGACGTCTCGGCCTTTCGGGCGGACCAGATGCCGTACGGGGGGAGCAAGGACTCTGGGTACGGTCGCGAGGGGCTCCGCTACGCCATGGAGGAGATGACCGAGCCCCGGATCATGGTTCTCTCCCACGTCCCCCTCTGAAGCCGTGGCGCATCCGGACGAGGCGGTGGTCCGCCGGTTCGTCGAGGCCATGTTGGCCCGGGACGTGGGCTCCATCGCCGACTGCTTCACCGACGACGTGGCCTTCCACATCCCGGGGCGGAACGCGCTCTCCGGCGACTACCGGGGCAAGCAGGAGGTCCTGACCCGCCTGTTCCAGCACTGGGAAGAGGCCTTCGCCGGCCTCGAGATCGACGTCCACGACGTCCTGGCCGACGACGACCACGTCGTCGTCCTGAGCGAGCGCCGGGCCTTTCGTGGGAGCCGAGCCGTCGACATGCGCGCGGCGTCGATCTACCACGTCCGTGATGGGCGGATCGCCGAGGCGTGGTTGATGGAGTGGGACCCGTACGGGATCGACGAGTTCCTGGCCGACTGAGGCCTGGGATATGGTGTCGGCAGGTCACCGATCCGAGGAGGGACGATGGGAAGCCTGCCCGAGCCCGCCGAGGACGCCCTCCGGCGAGCCCTCGTGTGCGAGTTCACGGTGGTCCGGCCCGACGGCCGGCCGGTCACCCACCCGATGATCCCCATCTACGACGGGGAGCGGGTCTACCTCCACTCCAGCGTCCTGTTCTCCAAGAAGCTGGCCCACATCAAGGCCAACCCGAAGGTCTCGGTGGCCGTCACGGACCTCTCCGCGACCCACGGAGAGCCGATCCGGGACCGCGTCACGGTCCTCGGTGACGCCGTGGTCCACGAGGAGGATCCTCATTCGACCTGGGAGCGGATCCTGCCGCTGTGGATCCAGAAGGAGCCCATCGTGGAGCCCTTCTACAAGCAGCGGGTGGCCCTTCCGCTGTTCTGGGAGCGGTCCCTCATCGAGATAACGCCCCGCCGGGTGCTGATCTGGGAGGACGGGCGGACGGATCGTCCGCCCGTCGTCCACGAGCTGGCGGGGGTGGCCTGATGGCCGTGGACACCTCGATGCTGCGGGAGATCGAGGAGGGCTTCGAGCACGCCGTCGTCGTGTTCGTCGGCCGCGACGGGTACCCCGTGGGCGTGGCCACCGACTACCGCGTCGATGCCGACCGGGGCGTGATCGCGCTGGTCCCGCCGGCCGGCGAGGAGGTGGCCCCTCCGCCGGACGCCGAGGTCAACGTGATCGTCAGCCACATCCACCCGCAGGAGACCGGCTACGACGAGCGTCGCTACGTCCAGCTGTGGGGTCGCGTGCGGCGGACGGAGGCCGGGCTGGAGCTCGCCCCCGAGCGGTTCCACACCTGGGACGAGAAGAAGGTGCCGTTCTTCCAGTACTCCGAGCTGACCGTCCCCCAGGCCCACCGGTACCTCGAGGGCCTGGGCCGGGAGCTCGGCCGGGAGGTCCGCCCCCGGCTGTCGTTCGGTTGGCTGGCCCTGCGCACCACCCGCGCGCCGTTCTTGACCGCGACCGTGATCCCGATCCTGCTCGGGGTGGCCGCGGCCGCGTGGCACGGTCGGTGGAGCCTCTTCCTGGCGGCGCTGACGCTCCTGGCCGGCTCGTTCGTGCACCTCGGCCTCAACATCGCCAACGACGTGTTCGACACGACGTCCGGAGCCGACGCGGCCAACACCACCCCCACGCAGTTCAGCGGGGGCTCCAGGGTCGTCCACTACGGGCTGGTCCGGCTGCGGACGATCGTGCTCCTCTCGGCAGCCTTCTACCTGGCCGGGATCGGCATCGGTCTCTACCTGGCCGCCCGGACGGAGTTCTGGCCGTTGTTCTGGCTGGGCGCCGCAGGCGTGGCCATCAGCGTGTTCTACACGGCCCCGCCGTTCCGCCTGGTCCATCGGGGCCTGGGCGAGATCGCGGTGGCCCTCGGCTTCGGCCCGATCATGCTGCTGGGCGCGTATTTCGTGCAGGCCGAGCGGTTCACGTTCGAGGCGATCTACCTGTCGATCCCGGTGGCCATCCTGATCGCCCTGGTCCTGTACCTGAACGAGATCCCCGACAGGGCCGGGGATGGCGCGGCCGGGAAGCGGACGCTGCCGGTGCGGTGGTCGAAGGAGACCGTGATCGGCGTCTACGTGTGGTCGGTGATCCTGACGTACGCGCTGATCGCCGTTGGAGCGGTGGCCGGGATCCTGCCCCGGCCGACACTGATCGCTCTGGCCACGATCCCCATGGCGATGAAGGTCTCAAGGGCGCTTCGCCGCGACTACGACGACCCGTACGGGCTGATGTTCTCGGCCATGGGGACCAACATCAAGCTGCACCTGTATACGGGGCTACTGCTCTTCGCCGGGTACCTGGTGGCCATCGGCGCCGACAGACTGCTCGAGGACGCGCCGGTCATCCTCCGGTAGGGGGTGAAGGTGAGCCAGGAGCCACAGGACATCGCCGCGCTGCTCGAGGAGCGGCGGGTCATCGAGCCGTCGAAGGACTTCTGCGACAACGCCATCGTCCGCACCGAGGACGTCTACCGCGAGGCCGCCGAGGACTTCGAGGGGTTCTGGGCTCGCCAGGCCCAGCGGCTCGACTGGTTCGAGCCCTGGACGTCGATCCTCGAATGGGACCCGCCCTGGGTCACGTGGTTCTCGGGCGGGAGGCTTAACGTCTGCCACAACTGCGTCGACCGGCACGTCGAGGCCGGGCTCGGCGACCGGGTCGCGTACCACTGGGAGGGCGAGCCCGGAGATACCGAGACCATCACGTACGCAGACCTCCAGCGCGAGGTCGTTCGGTTCGCCAACGCGCTCAAGGAGCTCGGCGTGCGCAAGGGGACGCCCGTGGGGATCTACATGGGCATGATCCCGCGGCTCCCCGTGGCCATGCTGGCGTGTGCTCGGCTGGGGGCGCCTCACACCGTGGTGTTCGGTGGGTTCGCCGCCGAGGCGCTGGTCGACCGCCTGAACGACATGCAGTGCGAGGTCCTCATTACCCAGGACGAGGGCTGGCGGCGAGGAGCGAGGGTCCCACTCAAGGAGAACGCGGACCGGGCGGTGGAGAGCGCGCCGCCGGTGAAGAACGTGATCGTGGCCCGACGGACCGGCGGCGGCACTCCGCACGTCGAAGGCCGGGACCACGACTGGGACGATCTGGTGCGGTCGCAGAGCGATGACCCGGCCTCCTGCCAGCCTGAGCCGATGGAGGCCGAGGACCTCCTCTACCTCCTGTACACGAGCGGCACCACCGGGAAGCCGAAGGGCATCGCCCACACCACGGCCGGCTACCTCACAGGGGTCTCCGCGACCCACCGGATGATCTTCGACCTCCATCCCGAGACCGACGTGTACTGGTGTGCCGCCGATATCGGCTGGGTGACCGGCCACTCCTACATCGTGTATGGGCCGCTGGCCAACGCCGCCACCGGCATCATGTACGAGGGCGCCCCCGATTTCCCGGACAAGGACCGGTGGTGGGGGATCGTCGAACGGTACCGAGCCACGATCCTGTACACGGCGCCTACGGCGATCAGAGCGTTCATGAAGTGGGGGAGGGAGTACCCGGCCAAGCACGACCTGTCCTCGCTTCGCCTGCTGGGCACGGTGGGCGAGCCGATCAACCCCGAGGCGTGGATGTGGTACTACGCGAACATCGGGGAGGAGCGGTGCCCGATCGTCGACACCTGGTGGCAGACCGAGACGGGGATGATCCTCATCACCCCGCTTCCCGGGATCAGCAGACTGAAGCCGGGGTCGGCCACCCGGCCCTTCCCCGGGATCGACGCCGACGTCGTCAACGAGCAGGGCGAAAGCGTGCCGGCGAACACGGGGGGGTACCTGGTCCTCCGCCGGCCGTGGCCGGCCCAGTTCCGGACGATCTACGGGGATCCGGACCGCTTCGTGGACCAGTACTTCTCGAAGTTCGGCTCGAACGTCTACCTCACGGGCGACGGGGCCAAGCGGGACGAGGATGGTTACTACTGGCTTCTGGGGCGGATCGACGACGTGATGAACGTGGCCGGTCACCGGCTGTCGACCTACGAGATCGAGTCGGCGCTCGTCGACCACGACGCCGTGGCGGAGGCCGCCGTCGTCTCCCGACCCGACCCACAGGTGGGGGAGGCCATCGTGGCCTTCGTCACACTGAAGGGTGGACGCCGGGGCGACGAGGCCCTGATCGCCGAGCTGCGCGAGCACGTGGCCGCCAAGATCGGGAAGATCGCTCGCCCCCACGCCGTCATCCTCACCGAGGACCTTCCGAAGACCAGGTCCGGCAAGATCATGCGCCGGCTTCTCCGCGACGTGGCCCACGGACGGCACCTGGGCGACGTGACCACCCTGGCCAACGCCGAGGTCGTGGAGGAGATCCGAGGACTGGCGTCGACCCGGCCATCCGATGAATAGGGCGTAGGGCACCGAACCCTTCCCGGACGGAACCGTCGGACGAACGGCCGTCCCCCAGACCCTCAAGCGGCCCTGCCGCCTGCCGATGTATCCGAGCGGAGGGGTAGATCGAGATGGCGGACGGTCCCGGTGACCGCACCCGACGGATGAATCGCGGCCTGCGCGCCGGCTTGCGGCGGGTCGAGCGTAGCCTGCCCCTCCTGGTGAAGCTGGCCATCCCGACCGCGGCCGTCACCGTACTGGCCGCGGTCTTGGTCGGGTCGTTCCTCGCCCGAAGCACGCAGGAGAACTTCGGCCGGGCCAACGCGGCCCAGGATCGACTGATCGCGCACCTGGTGGCCTCGAGGTACCGCGCCGACCAGGGCGACCCCTCCCAGATGACCGCGTACCTCGACGACCTCCGCCGGGCCGCTCCGATGATCTCGTGGGCCCGGGTGTACCGTACGGAGGGAGACGAACGGGTCCTGTGGGCGAGCTCCGAGGACCCGGCGGCCTCCTCCCTGGAGACCCCGCCGATGGCCCGGACGTACCCGGTCGGCACCCCGACATCCCCCGCGTGGATCGAGATCGCCGTCTCGGATGCCGGCCTGGAGGCCGTCCTGGCCAGGGCGGAGCGGGAGCTGACCGTGGCCCTGGCCGCCGCGGGGAGCGGGGCGGTCCTGGTCGTGGGCGTGATCCTGTACGTGTTCGTGTTCCGGCGGGCCGGCCGCCTCGCCAGGGCGGCCTCACGCGCGGCAGCCGGTGACTTCGACGTTCGTCTGCCCGAAGCCGATGGCCCGCCGGGCCGGGACGACCTGGTCAACGTGGCCCGCGAGTTCGACCACATGCTCCGCGTCGTCGAGGCCCGGAACCGCCAGCAGGCGGCCGTGGCCGAGTTCGGCCAGCTCGCGCTGTCGGGGGCCGACGTCCCATCTCTCCTGGACGAGGCGGTCTCCCTGGTGGCCCGCGGCCTCGGCGTGGAGCTGGCCACGGCCCTGGAGCTCGACGGTGACCGCTTCGTCAAGCGGGCCTCTCGTGGGTGGCCCCAGGGCCGGCCCGACCGTCCGGTCTCGTTCGATCCGCAGGCCGGGTACACCCTCGACAGCCCCGAGCCCGTGGTCTTGGAGGACCTCACGACGGAGCGGCGGTTCGACCCTCCGCCGGACCTGGTCGAGCTCGGGGTCCGTTCGGGCGTGTCGGTGGTCATCCCGGGCCCGGACGGCCCGTACGGCGTGCTGGGGGCTCACACGCGGCAGCCACGGCGGTTCAATCCCGACGACGCCCACTTCCTCCAGGCCATGGCCAACAGCCTCGGCGCGGCCCTCCGCCACCGGCAGGCGCAGGGGGAGCTCACGGAGGCCGAGGGACGGTACCGCACGCTGATCGAGCAGATCCCCGCGGTGATCTACATCAACGAGGACGACGACGTCTCCACGGCCCGCTACGTGAGCCCGCACTACGAGACCATGCTCGGATACACCCCCCAGGAGCGGCTGGCCGATCCCGAGCTGTGGGTGAAGATCTTGCACCCGGAGGACCGCGATCGGGTGCTGGAGGAGTCCCGGCGCTCCGACGAGACAGGGGAGTTCCGCACCGAGTACCGGATGATCGCCAAGGACGGCCGAGTCGTCTGGGTCCGCGACGAGGGCGTGCTCCTGCGCGACGATGCCGGCCGGCCGCTGGGCTGGCAGGGCGTGCTCACCGACGTCACGGAGCGCAGATGGGCCGAGGACGCCCTCCGGCGGCTGATGCTCCAGAACAAGCTGATCCTCGACTCGGCGGGGGAAGGGATCTTCGGCCTCGACATGGAGGGCCGGATCACGTTCATCAACCCGGCGGCCACGGAGATGCTGGGCTGGAACGCCGAGGAGCTCGTCCGGCGCCGAGGCCACGACGTGCTCCATCACTCGCGGCCGGACGGATCGCCGTACCTGCTGGACGACTGCCCGATCTACCAGGCGTTCCGGGACGGGGTCACCCGTCGCGTCGACGACGAGGTCTTCTGGCGGAGGGACGGCTCATCCTTCCCGGTCGAGTACACCAGCACCCCCATCCGCGACGAGGGGCGGCTCGTCGGTGCCGTGGTGACTTTCGGCGACATCACCGCGCGCAAGCACGCCGAGGACACCCTCCGGTCGGCGTACGACCGGGAGCGTCAGGCCGCCGAGCAGCTTCGGCAGGTCGACGAGATGAAGAACGCGTTCCTGTCCGCGGTCTCCCACGAGCTGCGGACGCCGTTGTCCGCGGTGATGGGCTATGCCCTCACGCTGAAGCAGGACGAGCTGAATCTCCCGCCGGAGGAGCGTCGCGAGCTGCTGGACCGGCTGGCGACCAGCGCCCAGAAGCTCCAGCGGCTCCTGGGCGATCTCCTCGACGTCGATCGCATGGAGCGAGGGATCCTCGAGCCCCAGCGCCACCCTGTGGACCTCGAGGCCCTGGCGGACCAGGTGGTCGAGGAGACGGACGTCCGGGGCAGGATCGTCGAGCTCGACGTCGAGGGCCTGGTGGCGGAGATCGACGGTCCCAAGGTGGAGAGGATCCTGGAGAACCTCCTGGTCAACGCGGCCAAGCACACGCCCCCCGCCACCGTGGTCCGGGTGGGGATCCACCGACAGGACGGCGGGATCATGATCGCGGTCGAGGACGAGGGCGCCGGCGTGCCCGACGACCTGAAGGAGACCGTGTTCCGACCGTTCGAGCGCGGGCCGAGGGCTCCGACCCACGCGCCGGGGACCGGCATCGGGCTCTCGCTCGTGGCCAGGTTCGCGGAGCTCCACGGCGGGCGGGCCTGGGTGGAGGATCGGGAGGGCGGGGGGGCGAGCTTCCGGGTCTTCCTCCCGGCCGTCATCTCATCGAATGGCCGGCTCCCGGCTCCGGGCCCCGCACCGTAGCCCCTCGCTCCAGGAGTAGCGCCGTCAGCGTGGCCGCGTCGCGGAGGGCCGCGCCCCCCGTGTCGTTGTTGAAGAAGACCCACGTCTCGCTGCCGCCGGCGGCGCTCAGCCGAGCGGCCCACCGTCTGAGCTTCTCCCGAGCGTAGCCGGGATCGTTCCGGCGTCCCTGATGGAACCGGACATAGGCCCAGCCTCCGGTGACGACGTCCCGGACGCGGACGCCCGGACGGTCGGCCAGCACCAGGGCGCAGCCGGCCCGATCCAGGGCCTCGAGGACGTCGTCGGACTCCCACGTGGGGTGACGGAACTCGAACGCCGCCCGCATGTTCTTCGGCAGGAGCCCCAGGAAGTCACGAAGCCGGTCTGGGTCGGCCTGGAGGTTCGGGGGGAGTTGGAACAGGACCGGGCCCAGCTTCCGTCCCAGCCGGCCGGCGTGGGACCAGAGCCTGCGCAGGGGCTCCCGGCAGTCCCGGAGGCGCCGGACGTGGGTGATGTACCGGCTGGCCTTGACGGCGAACCGGAAGTCCCGGGCCGAGCCCTCCCGCCACCTGGCGAAGATCTCCTCCTTCGGGAGCATGTAGAAGGTGTTGTTGACCTCGACGGCGGGGAAGCGCTCGGAGAAGTACGCCAGCCACGCTCGCTGGGGGAGGCGTCCGGGATAGAAGCGACCCTTCCAGTCGGCGTACTGCCACCCGCTGGTGCCGACGAAGATCTCCATCGTGGGTAAGGTGTACCCCGTGATCCTGCTC
The DNA here is from genome assembly GCA_050693275.1 of Actinomycetota bacterium. GTDB lineage: Bacteria > Actinomycetota > UBA4738 > UBA4738 > CALAEC01 > CALAEC01. The sequence continues at coordinate 19,360 of JBOGWD010000292.1, forward strand.
ATCGTCATCATCCTGGTGGCCGCGGCCATCACGGGCTCGCTGGGCGGCGTGCTCGAGGTCGCCGCCGGGGTCGTCATCGGCCTGTTCCTCTTCGTCGTGGGGATCGGGCTCCTGATCTACTTCCTGGCCCGCCACAAGTGGCGTCAGGCCGGCCGCGAGTACCGCCAGCGATTCCCGGATCGCTACGACACCTGATCCGCCAGAGCCCGGTCCGCCCAGTCGCCGATCAGCCCGGCCACCTCGCGCTCCTGCCGCCCGAAGAAGTGGTCGGTCCCCGGGACGACCAGGGCCTCCCCCCGGGGGATCCACCCGGCCAGGTTCCGCAGGTCCGGGGCGGGGGAGTAGGGATCGGCGTCGCCGGCCACGAGGAGGACCGGGATCGAGAGGTCCTCGAGCTCGCCGAGGGAGGGGAGCGGACGGCGGTCCGACGGGAACGCGGCCAGCGGGAACCCAGGAGGGCCAGGGCCGCCACGCGCTGGTCGGTGACGGCGTGGCGGAGCGCCACCCAGGCGCCGAACGACCACCCGGCCAGGAGGGTCGGCCCCGTGGCCTCCTGCCGCGCCCGGTCGACCGCCGCCGCCGCGTCGGCGAGCTCAGCCTCGCCGCCACCGTACGTCCCTTCGGAGTCCATGATCCCGCGGAAGTTGAAGGCCAGCACGGTCAGCCCCCGCCGGCCGGCGAGCTCGTTGCGGATCGCCCACAGCATGGGGTGGTCCTTGCTCCCGCCGTGCCGGGGGTGAGCGTGGCACAGCACCGCGGTCCCTCGGGGCGGGCCCTCCGCGGTCCGGAGCTCCCCCTCGAGCTCCAGGCCGTCGGCCGTGGGGAAGCGGACCGTGGTCATTGGTGTGCGACCATGACACGCGCCGATGGCCGCTGACAAGGGAACGGCGACGGGGCTCGCGCTGGCCGGGAGCACGACCGCCGGCGAGGGGAGCTCGACGAGGCGGGTGCCGCTCCCATTCGAGGACATCGCCGGCGCGGCCTCCCTGGCCGAGGAGACCTCCTACGAGGTCCTGTTCGTCCCGGACCACGGCGTGTGGGACCCGTTCTCCCTCCTGGCCTCGCTGGCCCTCCGGACGTCTCGGCTCCGCCTGGCACCGGGCGTGGTGACGACCACCTCCCGGGACCCGGCGGCCATGGCCGCGGCGGCGGTCACCCTCGATGTGGTCTCCGGCGGGAGAGCGATCCTGGGCCTGGGGAGCGGCAGGGAGCGCGGGATCGACCGGGTCGCCCACGCCGTGGAGCAGGTGCGTCGACGCCTCCAGGGCCGTCGGATCCCCATCCGCCTGGCGGCCCTGGGACCGCGGATGGTCGAGCTGGCCGGGAGGGTCGCCGACGGGGTGGTGCTGAACTGGTGCACGCCCGAACGGGTTGCCCGGGCCCGGGCGGAGCTGGCTCGGGGGGCCGAGGCGGCCGGCCGGGATCCCGGATCGGTCACCGTCGCCGTCTACGTCCGTGCCTGCCTGGGCCACGACGAGGCGCACGCGCTCGAGGCCCTGCGCCGGGCGGCGGCGCTGTACGCGAGCCTGCCGAGCTACCGCCGCCAGCTCGACCGGGAGGGACTCGGCACGGACCCGGATGCCCTGGTCAGGGCCCTGTGCGTGTGGGGAGACCGCGACGAGGCCCTGGACCGCCTGGCCGCCTGGCGGGAGGCCGGGGCCGACCTCGTCGTCGTTTACCCCGAGACCGCCCAGGAGCCGGCATCCTCGCTGATGGGCACGATCATGGCCGCCGCCCCCGACCCCGCCGTCGAGCACTGAACGTGGTCGCGGACGGCCCCCGGCCGAGGTACACTCAATATGCACGGTTGGCACGGTTGAAACGGGGGAAATTCCCAGAGACGCCATGACCTACGTCATCGCCGAGTCCTGCATCGATGTGAAGGACCGGGCCTGCGTGGACGAGTGCCCGGTCGACTGCATCTACGAGGGGGGCCGGATGCTCTACATCCAGCCCGACGAATGCGTGGACTGCGCGGCCTGCGAGCCGGTCTGCCCGGTCACGG
>JBOGWD010000293.1:0-2560 GCA_050693275.1 Actinomycetota bacterium
GAAGTACCTGCTGATCTACCTGTTGATCGGCGGGGCCATCTACGCGGTGGTGTACTTCCTGTTCTTCTCGGACGGGTACTTCAGCTAGCCGCGGGCGTCGTCCGTGTGCCGGTAGTACTCGTACGCGGACATCGGCCGGTCATAGTCGACTCGCCACTCCCCCTCCTCGAGAGGCAGCTTCCCCAGCGCCTGGGCCATGGCCTTGACGTGGCCGGCCACGGAGCCGCAGCACGAGCCGATGTACTCGATGCCCAGGTCCCGGGCCCTGGCCGCGTACGCGCCCATGGCCTGGCGAGGGAGCTGGAGCGGGTCGAGGGCGAACGGGAACGACGGGCCCGCGGTGAAATCGGGCTGGTCCTCGGTGGTCCGGAACGCCACGGGCTGGGCGGCCACGAAGCCGTCGACCGCCGCCCGCATCTCCGCGACCAGCGGAAGGGTCCGCTCGGGGTCGCGGAGGCAGTTGACGCCGAGCACGTCGGCCCCCGCGTCCCGAAGCTTCCGGGCGCAGTCGGCCGGGGAGTCGCCCTCGAAGGCGTGGGGGTCCTTCTCGAACGACATCGTGATGACCACCGGGAGGCCGGTCCGCGCGGCCCGCTCCCGGGCGATGAGCGCCTCGCCGAGCCACGTGAACGTCTCGCCGATGACCAGGTCGATCCCCTGGTCGACCATGACCTCGAGCTGACGGTCGAACATGGCCCGGACCCGGTCGGCCGAGCCCGGGTCTTTCGGGTCGTACACCCAGGTCAGGCTGAGGTTCCCGGCCACCAGCGCGTCGTCGCCGGCCGCCTCCCGGGCGATGCGCACCGCGGCGCGGTTGATCTCGTCGACCTTGTCGGCCAGGCCCACCGTGGCCAGCTTGTCCTCGCTGGCGTAGAAGGTGAGCGCCTGGAGGACCTCGGCGCCGGCCCGGAGGAACTCCCGGTGGAGCTGGGCCAGCGCCTCCGGGTTCGTCAGGCTGACCTCGGGGGTGAACGGCCCGGCCCGGACGTAGCCCCGCTTCTCCATCTCGAGGAGGTAGCCCCCATCGCCGAGGACCACGCCGTCGGCCAGGCGCTCCAGCAGCCCGCGGCTCATCGCGCCCTCCACCGTCGGAGGTCTTGGATCACGGCACGGGACGCGTTGAAGCCCGGTGCGCCGGTGACGCCCCCGCCGGGATGCGCGCCGGCGCCGCAGAGGTACAGCCGGTCGACGGGGGTCCGGTACCGGGCCCACCCGGGCACCGGGCGCATGAAGAACAGCTGATCGATCGAGAGGTCGCCGTGGAAGATGTTCCCCTCGGTCAGGCCGTAGATCCGCTCGAGGTCGAGCGGCGTCAGCACCTGGCGGGCCACGACGCTCTGCGGTACGTTCGGCGCGTACTCGGCGATGCTGGCCAGGACCCGGTCGCCCAGTTGGTCCCGGCGGTCGTCCCAGGTCCCCTCGGCGAGCCGGAACGGCACGTACTGCACGAAGCACGTCATGACGTGGGTGCCCTCGGGGGCCAGGGTCGGGTCGACGTTCGACGCGACCACGCAGTCGACCCACAGCCGCTCCGGGATCTCGCCGCGAATGGCGGTCTCGTAGCAGCGATCGGCGAAGTCCGGCGAGGGCAGCAGCGTGAACAGCGCCCGACGGCCCGGGTCCGCGTCGGCCGGCATCGCGGTGATCCGGGGTTCCTCAGCGAGTACGAAGTTGACTTTGGCACAAGGCCCGTCCATCCGGATCGCGGCCACGTCGGCCACGAACTCCTCGGGAAGCTCGCGCTTGTCGACCAGGCCGAGGAAGGTCCGCTTGGGGTCGGCGCCCGACAGGACGACCCGGGCGGCGATCTCGGTGCCGTCGTCGAGGGTGACGCCCCGGGCCCGGCCGTCCACGACGTCGATCGAGACCACCGGGGCGTCGGTGCGGATCTCGGCCCCATGACCGCGGGCGGCCGCGGCCATGGCCTCGCTGATGGCTCCCATCCCGCCGATCACGTGGCCGTAGAAGCCCTGGACATCGTCCTCACCGCCGGAGAGCAGGTGGAACAGGAGGCCGAGGGCGGTCCCCGGCCGCGACGGCGCCCCGTGCATCCCGTACACGTTGTTCGCCACGAACAGCGTCTTCACGTGGTCCGACTCGAAGTGGCGGTCGAGCAGCTCCCGGAGGCTCCCGGTCAGGAACCGGACCAGCTCTCCCACCTGGTCGCCGGTGATGCCGCGGAGGCGGCGGCCCAGCCGGCCGAGCTCGCGGAGGCGGCGGAGGCCGCGGGCGTGCACGTCCGGGGGCGGCTCCAGGAAGGACGGCTGGAGGTATCGGGCCAGGCGCTTCAGCCGCCCGTCGAGCGACACGAAGGCCCGGGCGTCGCGGGCCGAGAAGCGCTCGATCTCCGCTGCGGTCCGCTCCGGCTCGGTCCACCACGGCAGGATCTCGCCGTCGAGGAACGGGACCTGGAGGGCCGGCGCGCACGGGACCATCCGGAGGCCGTGGTCGGCCAGCCGGAGGTCCCGGATCACCTCGGGACGAAGCATGGAAGCGATGTAGGAGGTCGTGGAGGCTCGGACGCCCGGAGCGATCTCCTCCGTGACGCACGCGCCACCGA
>JBOGWD010000294.1:0-1216 GCA_050693275.1 Actinomycetota bacterium
CACCGACTCCCGCATCTCCATCAGGCGGATCTCGTAGCGGGCGAAGCAATCGGCCTCGGTCCGGGTGGGCACCTCGAACTCGTACCGCTCGTACCCGCTGTACGGCTCGTCCTTCCGGACGTCCCGGGGGATGCCCGCGGAACGAAGCATGGGCCCCGTCACCCCGAGCGCTTCGGCCCTGTCCGCGTGGAGGATCCCCACTCCCCGGTTGCGCTCCCGCCAGATCGGGTTGCCCGTGAGGAGGTTCTCGTACTCGTCGAATCGCCGCGGAAGCTCCCTCAGGTACTCGCGGATCCCTTCGTCGGCCCCGTCGGGCAGGTCCATGACCAGCCCGCCGATCCGGATGTACGCGTGGTTCATCCGGAGGCCGGAAACGAGCTCGAAGATGTCGAGGAGCCGCTCCCGCTCCCGGAACCCGTACAGCATCATCGAGATCGCCCCCAGCTCCAGTCCCGTGGTGGCCAGCCACACGAGATGGGAGGCGATGCGGTTCAGCTCGCACACCAGGACCCTGATGGCCTGGGCCCGGGGGGGGGCCTCGATCCCGAGCAGGCGCTCCACCGACAGGCAGTACGCCAGCTCATTGAAGAACGGCGAGAGGTAGTCGGCTCGCGTGACGAAGGTGACGCCCTGCTGCCAGGTCCGGTACTCGGTGTTCTTCTCGATCCCGGTGTGGAGGTAGCCGACGATCGGCTTGAGGTCGACGATGTCCTCGCCGTCGAGGGTCAGGAGCAGCCGGAGGACCCCGTGGGTGGAGGGATGCTGAGGTCCCATGTTGACGACGAGGAGGTCCTCCCGGAGCCGCCGGGCAGTGGTGCCGCGGGCGACGTCCGCGCCCTCGAGCCCCTCGGGGAGCTCGGCCGCCATCACAGGCCCCGCTGGTCGGGGGGCGGGACGAAGGCGCCCTTGTACTGCGTGGGCACGCCTCCGAGCGGATGGTCCTTGCGAAGGGGATGGCCGACCCAGTCGTCGGGCATGAGGATGCGCCTCAGGTCGGGGTGGCCGTCGAACACCACGCCGAAGAAGTCGTAGACCTCGCGCTCGTGCCACTCCGCCCCGGGGAACACGTGCACGGCCGAGGCCACCCGAAGGTCCTCCCCGGGGAGCCCCGTCTTCACCCGGACCCGGTGATTCAGGGCGGGCGACCGCAGGTGGTAGGCCATCCAGATCCGGGGCTCGCGGTCGGGCCAGTCGGTGCAGGACACGTCGGAGAGGA
>JBOGWD010000295.1:0-10592 GCA_050693275.1 Actinomycetota bacterium
CGTCGACCTCGCCCTCGACCCGGGGCTTCAGGTGGGAGAGCATCATCCGGTTGGCCTCAAGGAGGTCCTCGAGCTTCCCGGTGTCCTTCCACCACTCCGTGACCATCTCGGCCCGGACCGTGCGGCCAGCGTCGATCATCGCCTGGATCGAGTCGGTGATCTCGAGCTCGCCCCGCCAGGACGGCTCGACCTGATCGATGGCGTCGTGGACCGTCCGGTCGAACAGGTAGACGCCCACCAGGGCCAGGTCCGAGATGTGCTCCTTCGGCTTCTCCACGAGCCGCACGACGCGGTCGCCCTCGAGCACGGCCACGCCGAAGCGCTCGGGCTCCCGGACCCTGGCCAGGAAGATCTGGGCGTTGGGCGCGTGCCGCTGGAAGCCCTTGACGAAGCGAGTGACACCCTCGAGGAGGACGTTGTCGCCCAGGTACATCACGAAGTCGTCCTGGCCCAGGAAGTTCCGGGCCACCACCACGGCGTGGGCCAGGCCCAGCGGCTCCTCCTGCGGGATGTACGAGATCTCCAGCCCCCACCGTGACCCGTCGCCGCACGCCCCCTCCACCTCCGAGGCCGTGTGGCCCACCACGATGCCGACCTCGCGGATCCCGGCGTCGCGGATCGACTCTAGGCCGTAGAAGATGATCGGCTTGTTGGCCACCGGGATCAGCTGCTTGGCGCTGGTGTGGGTGAGCGGCCGCAGTCGCGTGCCGGCGCCCCCGGACAGGATCAGGGCCTTCACGCGCCCGTCACCGTCTCGAACCGCTCGAAGTCGTCGCCCACCACGACGGCGACCTCCGCCTCGCCCAGAATGCTCTCCGAGACCAGGGTTCGGGGCAAGTCCTCGCCGAAGTACCCGGCCAGGCGGTCCCGGGGCGGTCCGGCCCCCGCTCGATAGAGAAGCTGGCTGTCCGGGTAGGCCGCGGGGGCGTCGATGGTGGGGAGCACCACGAACCCGGCGAACCGGAGCGTCCTGGCCACCCGCGCCGCCTGCTCGGGGTCCCCCGTCGCCATGACACGAACCGTGATCACGCCCGGCGAGGGCAGCGTCTGGGCGAGCGTCAGGCCGAGCCGGCCGAGCGGCCGGCCCTCCCGCAGGGCCAGGAACAGCCGGTCGCTGGCGTCCTGGTCCGCGATCACGTAGGAGACCTCGTCGATCGTCTGCGGCGTCCCCGGCACGACCCGGAAGTCGAGGCTCTCTCCCCCCGAGGGATCCTCCTCGGCGAGCTGCCGAAGCTTCTGGCCCAGGAGCACCAGGTCGGCTCCGCTGAGGGCCTCGTCGGTGGTGACGTTCCCCAGGGCCTCCTCCAGGACTTGCGTGTCCAGCAGCGCTCGGACGGACAGCAATCGGTTCAGCATGGCTCGCATGAACTGCTGCTGCCGGGCGATCCGGGCGAAGTCAGGAACGATGTCCCCGGCCACGTGACGGGCCCGGACGAAGGCCAGGGCGTGGGCGCCGTGGAGCATGTAGCAGCCGGGCCGGGGAAGGTTCAGCCCGGCCAGCTCGTCGACCATCGGCCGGTCCACACAGATCCGCACCCCGCCCACGGCGTCCACCAGCCCCTGGAAGCCGGCCAGGTCGATCTCGATGTAGTTGTGGATGGGGAGGCCGGTGAACGCCTTCACGGTTCGCACCACCATGTCGGGGCCGTCGATCTCGTAGGCCGCGTTGATCTTGTCCAGGCCGTGTCCGGGTATCCGAACCCGCAGGTCCCTCGGGAAGTGAATGATCACCGCCTTCTCTCGCCTCGGGTCGATGTGCAGGAGGATGATGGTGTCCGAGCGCTCCCCCTCCACGGTCTCCTCGGTCCCGAACGCCGCCTGCTGCTCCTCGGACAGGCCTGCCCGAGCGTCGCTCCCCAGGATCAGGACGTTGCGAGGCCCGGCGGCGAAATCCGATTCGGGGGTGAGGCCGGCCACCGTCCTGGTGGGGTGCTGGTCGAACTGCAGCAGCAGGTTGATCCCCCACACGGCCGAGGTCGACACGAGCACCGCGGCCAGGCCCGAGACGACGAGCGCCCAGGGGCGGGCGCGCTCCCACGGGGGGAGCCTGCGACGGATCGGTTCGGGCAGACGCCGCCGGAGCCTGGCCCCCATCTGCGCCGTCGGCGTAGGCTTCGTGGCGACCATGGTCGAGCCAAGGGTACCGGAGCGAGCGTTCTGACGACGCCGAACGAGGTGGCCTGGCGCCCCACCGAGGACTACGTCGAACGGGCCAACGTGACCCGGTTCATGCGGGCCCACGGCATCGAGACCTACGACGACCTGGTGCGCCGATCCCAGGACGACCTCGAGTGGTTCTGGGACGCGGTGGTGAAGGATCTGGGCATCGGGTTCTTCCGCCCCTACGACCGGGTGCTCGACACCTCCGACGGCATCCCCTGGGCCAGGTGGTTCGTGGGAGGGACAACGAACCTGGCCCACACCTGCGTCGACGTCTGGGCGGAGCGCACGCCTGAGTCCGTGGCCGTCCTGTGGGAGGGTGAGGACGGGGACGTCCGCCGGGTCACCTACCGTGAGCTTCGGGAGATGGCGGACCGGCTGGCGAACGGCCTCCGGTCGCTCGGCGTCGGCCAACGGGACGCGGTGGGGATCTTCATGCCCATGGCCCCCGAGACCGTGGCGGCCACGCTGGCCTGCGCCAAGATCGGGGCGATCTACCTGCCGATCTTCTCCGGCTACGCCGCCGACGCTGTGGGCACCAGGCTGGGCGACGCCGGAGCCGTGGTGCTGATCACGGCCGACGGCTTCCTCCGTCGCGGCCGGCCTGTCCCGATGAAGGAGATCGCCGACCAGGCCGCCGACGCCTCGCCCTCGGTCCGCTCGGTCGTGGTCTGGCCCCGTCTGGGCCGCGCCGACGTGCCCGCCCGTCCCGGCCGCGACGTGCGGTGGGACGAACTCCTCGGCGAGGCCCCTGAGCGATTCGAGACCCAGGAGCTCGATGCGGAGCACCCCCTGTTCGTGGCGTACACGAGCGGGACCACCGGGCGCCCCAAGGGCTCGGTCCACGTGCACGGCGGGTTCACCGTGAAGATCACCGAGGAGGTGGCGTACCAGACGGACCTCCATAGGGACGAGATCCTGTTCTGGGTCAGCGACCTCGGCTGGATCATGGGCCCGTGGGAGATCACCGGCGCCGGCGCCCTCGGCGGGACGGTCTTCCTCTACGAGGGCGCCCCGAACTTCCCCCGGCCCGACCGGTTGTGGGACATGGTCGAGCGCCACGGAATCACCACCCTGGGCATCTCACCCACCCTGATCCGGGCCCTGATCCCGGCCGGCGACGAGTGGGTCGAGCGGCACGACCTGTCGAGCCTGAGGATCCTCGGCTCGACCGGCGAGCCGTGGAACCCGGAGCCTTGGACGTGGTTCCTGGAGAAGATCGGTGGCGGCCGCTGCCCGATCATCAACATCTCGGGAGGCACGGAGGTCGGGGCCTGCTTCCTGTCGCCCCTCCCCATCACCGAGCTGAAGCCGACCACGCTCCGGGGCCCGGCGCTGGGTATGGCGGTCGACGTGTGGGGGCCGAACGGGAAGCCGGTCCCCCCCGGAGAGGTCGGCGAGCTCGTGTGCACCAAGCCGTGGCCGGCCATGACCCGAGGCGTGTGGAAGGACCGGGACCGGTACCTCGGGACCTACTGGTCGCGGTGGCCCGACGTGTGGGTGCACGGCGACTGGGCCTCGATCGACGACGACGGCTTCTGGTTCCTCCACGGGCGTTCCGACGACACCATGAACGTGGCCGGCAAGCGCGTCGGCCCGGCCGAGGTCGAGTCCGCGCTGACCGAGCACCCCGCCGTGGCCGAATCGGCCGCGGTCGGCGTCCCCCACGACATCAAGGGAGAGTCCGTGTGGTGCTTCGTGATCACCAAACCCGGCTACCCCACCGGGGACGAGCTGGTGGCCGAGCTGAAGGCCGAGGTCGCCAGGCACCTCGGCAAGGCATTCACCCCGGACCGGGTCGTGTTCGTCGACGAGCTCCCCAGGACCCGGTCGGCCAAGATCCTCCGCCGAGCCATCCGGGCCACGGTCCTGGGAGAGGACCCGGGTGACCTGTCCAGCCTGGAGAATCCCACCGCGATCGAGAAGATCCGGGCCCAGTCCTCCTGACGCGTGCTCAGGGCTCCCGTCGGATCCTGTCTCGCTCCATCGCGTCGTCGCTCACGTCCACGACGACCTCGGGCTCCTCGGAGGGCTGACCCTCCAACAGGTCCTCGAACAGCGCTCGATAGTGCACCATCGCCTGCCGCAGGTCCTCGGTCCCCGCATGGCCCTGTCGGTAGGCCAGGGTAATCCCGTGGCCGGCCCGGTAGTGCTCGATCACGCCGGAATGATGGACGGACAGATCGGCCTCCCGCTGCTCGAAGTCCTCGACGGGATACCCGCGCTCGGCCATGACCTCGGCCACGACCCGGTCCGCCTCCTGCACCGCCTCCCCCGGCGAGTCCACGAAGTGAGCCTGGGCGTCGCGCCACTGGCGCGCGTACTCGTCCCGACGATCGGGGTCCAGCGGCCGGAGCTCGAGCCGGCCGACCCGGCGTACCCGATCGGCGAGCTCGGACTCCGCCCGTCTCCGGCTCTCGGCGTGATCGACCGTCCGGTCGTACTCGGACCCGAACCGTTCCTGGAGTCCCTGCCGCCGACGGCGGGCCACAATCACGAACACGACGGCCGCGCCGATGATGAGCGCGAGCGCGATCAGCGCGACGATCTCCGGTTGCATGGTGCCGCTCCTTTCGTCGTCTGCGAGTCAACCTCGCGGAAGGCGTCGGTCGCGGGCACCGACACCCGAACGGTACCCGCTCGGTGCGGCCCGGAAACGGCCCTCTCAGTCCTCTCCCGCGGCTCGGGCCTCCTCGATGGACCGTTTGCGAGCCAGCCGGGCCTCGCGCCGGAGCCGGGCCTCGTGCTGTCGCTGCCGCTGCTCCTCGGTCTCCGCCCGGAGTGGGGGCACGGGGCGTGGGGTGCCGCGCTCGTCGATGGCCACGAACACCAGGTAGGCGCTCGAGGTGTGGACGTGTCGCCCGGTGGCGATCGTCTCGGCCTCCACCCGGACGCCCACCTCCATAGAGGTCTGGAATGCCTCGTTCACCATGGCCTTCACCGTGACCACATCGCCAACGAACACCGGCTCCAGGAAGGACATCTCGTCCATGGCAGCCGTGACCGCCAGGCCTCCGCAGTGCTTCGCCGCGGCCAGCCCCGCCGCCGTGTCCACCATCTTCATGAGGGTCCCTCCGTGGACGTTGCCGGCGATGTTGGCGTCGGGGATCTCCATCTGACGGGCCAGGACGACGGCCGAGTCCGAGGCCGGCTTGGGCTCGCTCACCGGCCCAGCGCCCCGAGGATCTGGCGGGCGATGACCAGCCGCTGGATCTGGTTGGTGCCCTCGTAGATCTGGGTGATCTTCGCGTCGCGCATCATGCGCTCGACGCCGTACTCCCGCATGTAGCCGTACCCACCGAGGATCTGCACGGCGTCAGTGGTGACCTGCATCGCGGTGTCCGAGGCGTGCGCCTTGGCGATGGCCGCGAAGTAGGTCAGCCGGGGGTCCTGCGCGTCACAGGCGGCGGCCGCCTTGTACACGAGCAGCCGGGCCGCCTCGACCTGCATGCCCATGTCCGCCAGCAGGAACTGGATGCCCTGGAGATCCGAGATCCTCGTCCCGAACTGCTCTCGCTCGGTCGCGTAGCGCGCCGCGACGTCGAACGCTCCCTGGGCAATGCCGAGGGCCTGGGCCGCGATCGACGGTCGCGAGTAGTCCAGGGTCCGCATGGCGTAGGCGAAGCCCTGCCCTTCCTGGCCGATCAGCCGATGCTCCGGCACCGCGACGTCGGCCAGGTACACTTCTCGGGTGGGCGAGCCCCTGATCCCCATCTTCTCCTCGCTCCGGCCGACCGAGAACCCCTCGTCGTCCGCATGGACCACGAATGCCGAGATGCCCTTCGAACGCTTGGCGGGATCGCCCTGGGCGAACACCGTGTAGCGATCGGAGACACCGGCGCCCGTGATGAAGCGCTTCGTCCCCGTCAGACGGAAGCCGCCCTCCGCGCGCTCGTAGCGCGTGCGCATGGCCCCCGCGTCCGATCCGGACTCCGGCTCCGTCAGGGCGTACGACATGAGGTGCTCCCCCCGGGAGATCCCACCGAGGAGGGCCGACTTCAGCTCGTCGGACCCGGCCAGCATGACGGGGATGGCTCCCAGCCGAGCCACCAGCGGGATCAGCGAGACGCTGGCCGAGGCCCGGGAGATCTCCTCGACCATGACCGCGAAGGAGAGGGAGGAGTCACCGGCGCCACCGAACTCCTCGGGGTAGCCGACTGCCATCAGCTCGTGCGCAACGAGCAGCCCGTGGACGTCGTGGGGGAACTCGTCGGCCTCGTCGATCTCCGCGGCCCGGGGCGCCACGCCCTCGTCGCAGATCGCCCGGACCGCCTTTCGGAAGGTCTCGAGCTCCTCCGGGAGCGCGAAGGCGTCCGTCACTACCCTACGGGCGGCGGACGATCAGCGCGTCACCCTGGCCGCCGCCCCCGCACAGAGTCGCGGCGGCGTGCTCGGCCTCCCGGCGGCGCATCTCGTACACGGCCGTGAGCGCCAGCCGGGCGCCGCTCATCCCGATCGGATGGCCCAGGGCCACTGCCCCCCCGTTCGGGTTCACGATCTCTTCGTCCAGCCCGAGCATCCGGGCGGCGTTGAGGGACACGGCGGCGAAGGCCTCGTTGATCTCGACCACGCCGAGGTCGTGGGCCGACAGCCCCGCCTTCTTGAGGGCGTGCTCGATGGCCATGGCCGGGACCGTGTGCAGGTAGGCGTACCGCTCGGCGCTCATCCCGTGGGCGACGATCTCGGCGAGCGGCTCGATGCCGAGCGCCGAGGCCCGCTCGGCGCTCATCACCACGAGGGCCGCCCCGCCGTCTGAGATCTGCGAAGCGTTCCCGGCGGTGATGGTGCCGTGCTCCCGGAACGCGGGGCGGAGCTTGGCCAGGGCTCCCTCGGTGGCGTCGGCCCGGATCCCCTCGTCCCGGTCCACCGTCACGGGATCGCCCTTCCGCTGGGGAACCTCGACGGGCACGACCTCCTCGGCCATCCGGCCCTGGTCCCACGCGGCCGCGGCGCGTCGGTGACTGCGGGCCGCCCAGGCGTCCTGCTCGGCCCGGCCGATGCCGAGCTCGGCGTTGACCTCGTCGGAGGACTCGCCCATGTGCTTCCCGGTGAACGTGGACCACAGGCCGTCGTGGATCATCGAGTCGACCAGCTCCGCCTCGCCCATCCGAACCCCCCACCTGGCCGCGGGAAGGAGATAGGGGGCCTGGGACATCGATTCCATCCCCCCGGCCACCACGGCCTCGACCTCGCCGGCCCGGATCAGCTGGTCTGCCAGGGCCACGGCGTTGAGGCCGGACAGGCACACCTTGTTGATCGTGATGGCCGGGACCTCCTTGGGGACCCCGCCGAGAGTGGCGGCCTGACGGGCGGTGATCTGTCCGGCCCCGGCCTGGATCACCTGCCCCATGATCACGTACTCGATCTGCTCGCCCTGGACGCCGGCGCGCCGGAGCGCCTCTCGGATGGCCGCGGCGCCGAGGGCGACCGCCGGAACGTCTCGGAATCCCCCTCCGAACTTGCCGATCGGCGTCCGGGCTCCGCTCACGATCACGGAACGAGTCATTGGTCTCCTTTCGGTTCATGCCCATTGTACGTCGCTCGCGCGGGTGCCTCCGTGCGGGTACACTCCCGCGGAACGGAACAAGGAGGAGCGCATGGACCTGCTCGACCGCCTCGACGAGATGATCGAACGGCGCCACCTGCTGACCCATCCCTTCTACACGAAGTGGGTGGCCGGCACCCTCCCCCGGGAGGCCATCCAGGACTACGCCCGGCAGTACTACGCCTTCGAGTCCGAGTTCCCCCGGTTCCTCTCCGCGATCCACACGCGGACCGAGCGGGCCGACGTCCGCCGGATCGTCCTCGACAACCTGTGGGACGAGGAGCACGGCGAGGAGAACCACGCCGAGCTGTGGCTGCGGTTCGCGGAGGGCATGGGCGTCGAGCGCGCCGACGTCGATGCGGCGGAGCCGACGCCGGCCACCCGGTCGCTCGTCGAGACGTACCGGCGGTCCGCGGAGGCCTCGCCCGTGGCCGGGCTGGCCGCGATCCACGCGTACGAGCGCCAGGTGCCCCAGGTGGCCCGGGCCAAGCTCGACGGGCTCAAGGCCCATTACGGCGTGGAGGACGACCGGACGACCCGGTTCTGGGACGTCCACGAGCGGCTCGACGTCGAGCACGCCGGCGCCGAGCGGGAGGTCCTCACCGACCTGGGGAGCGAGGACCCCGAGGCCGCGGTCCGGGCCACGGACCAGGCACTCGAGGCATGGTGGGGGTTCCTCGACGCCGTGGATCCCGACCCGCGCTGACCGAGCCGGCGGGGACCTAGTCGATCGGTTGGGTCTCGGGGACGACCACGGCGCGGCGGCGCTCCAGCGCCTCTACGATCACGTTCGTGATCTCTTCGCCGACGAGCTCGTCGCGGGCCATCAGCGTGTCGCGGAGCGCCTCGACCACGTCGCGGTTGTCCCGGAGGACCTCACGGGCGCGCTCCTTCTGCCGGTCGAGCAGCTCCTCCACCCGCCGCTTCCCGTCGCCGTCCCCGAGCACCTTTCCGACCAGGTTGGTCATCGAGACCGGGCCGTCGTTGACCGCCTCGTACGAAACCAGCGACCCGGCCATGCCGAGCGCCCCGACCATGGCCGCGGCGACCTCGGTGGCCGCGGCGAGGTCCGAGGCCGGCCCGGTCCCCGACTCGCCGATGAACTCTTCCTCGGCGGCCATGCCGGCCAGGGCGATGGCCACGGCCGCCTCAAGCTCGGTCCGGGACTTCGTGAACCGCTCCTCGAGGTCGGCATGCGCCAGTAGCCCCAGCGACTGCCGCCGCTTGATGATCGACAGGATCTCCAGACGGCGCGTCGTCCCGAGGAAGTACGCGACCGTGGCATGTCCCGCCTCGTGGGTGGCGATGGCCCGCCGTTCTCCGTCCGTGTACAGGACCGGCTGGGCCAGGCCCACCTCCTCGGCCAGCTTCGCCTCGTAGACGTCGGCGAGCTGCATGGCGTCCCGTCCCTTCTTCAGCGCGACCAGGAGCGCCTCGTCGAAGAGGTGCTCGACCATGACGGGCGTGTACCCCAGCGTGTCGTGAGCCAGGCGCTCCCGGTTCTCCTCGTCGTCGAGGTCCCCCAGGTGTGCCTTGAGGTCGAGGAAGTAGTCGATGAGATCCCGGCGTCCTTTCTTCGTGGGGAGATCGAAGTACAGCCGGCGGTCGAACCGACCGGGGCGGAGCAGGGCGGGGTCGAGGACGTCCCCGCGGTTCGTGGCCGCGATGAGCAGGATGTTGTGGTACTTGGGCGTCCTGGTCCGGATCCGCTTGCCGGCCGGCAGGTACCCGTTGACCCACTCCGCCATGCGGTCCCGCATCTTCTGGATCCATGGGGGCTGGTCGAACGACTGCATCTGGATCAGGAGCTCGTTGACCATCCCGCCGACCGAGGGCGACATCATGTTGGCCACCGTCCACCCGGAGCCGCGTCCCCCACTGGCGGACTGGACCGGGCCGCCCCGAGTCCCGCCGATGGCGTCGATCTCCTCGATGAAGCCGATGGCTCCGCCCTCCCGGCGAGCGGCCTTCCGGAGCGCCTTGAAGAACGACCGGATGCGGGCGCCGGTCATCCCGAACCACATCGACTGGAACGCGGGGGCCGAGACGAACAAGAACGGCACCCCGGCCTGCTTGGCCATGGCTCTGGCCAGGTAGGTCTTCCCGGTCCCCGGCGGCCCCTCGAACAGGATCCCCCGGCGAGGATTGCCGCCCAGCCGCTCCCGGAACGTCGAGTAGCCCAGGAACACGTTGAGGCTCCTGACGACCTCGTCGATCTGTCCGTCCAGCCCTCGGACGTCCTCCAGCCCGACGTCGAGGTGCTCCGGGCGGATCAGGACATGGGGGGACCGGCCGCTGCCGAGCGGGAGGAGCAGGACCAGCATGAGGACGCCGATCAGGAGGAACGCCGGCAGCCACATCACCCAGCCGTCGGGGAGGCCGGGCGGTCCCAGCGGGTCCCCCGTGGCGATCCGGTACCACAGGAACGCGTCGATCCCGCCGAGGATCAGGGCCAGCCGGAGGAGGCGGCGACGGCGGGTTCGCTCCCGGATGCGGGACACGTCCGCCAGGCCGGCCTTGATCAGCTTGGACCGGCCGAGGACCGCGGCCACGGAGCTGTCGGTCGCTGGCTCCCGGCCGTCGGCCGGATCCCGGTGCGGCTCCATCTGCCTCCCGTGAACGACGTCGCCCGACCGCGGCGCGATCGGGCAACCGGTTCCGCTATTCGACACCAAGGGGACGATCCTGCCACCCTCGGCCCGACGTATGCGGGCTACGGTATCGTGCTTACCCCGATCGCGCCAGTCCCGACGAAGGAGTGGATGCGTTCCCCCCACCGCAGCTTCCGAGGAACCGAAGGAAGGGGCACGTAGGCTCACCTTGACCTGAGACCAACAGGGAGGTGAGACCACGTGCCCGAGGTGAGTGTAGTGGTGGAGCTGCGGGT
>JBOGWD010000296.1:0-4262 GCA_050693275.1 Actinomycetota bacterium
GTGAGCACGATCCGGCCAGAGCCGGGGACGGCCACCTCGCGGTGGAGGCGTTGGGAGCGCCACCCGTTCGGGCCGGCCAGCACCAGCGCGTGGGGGAGGCGAAGGGCGACCCGGCGGTACGCCCGGATCAGCCGGACCAGGTTCTTCCGTGGCTCCAGGGTCCCCACGAACAGGAGGTACGGGCGGGGGACCTTCAGACGCTCCAGGGTCGGATCGGGGTCCCCGGCCGCCTCGGGGAGCGACGCCGCCAGCGGGATCACGTGGATCCGGTCCGGGTCCACCCGGGCGTACCGAGCCAGATCCGTGGCCGTGTGACGAGAGACCGCCACCAGGGCGTCCGCCCGCCGGGCGGCCCGGCGGAGCCCGGCCCGGTACATCGATCGCCATGCGGGCGGGAACAGCGACGGGTACCGGCGGACGGCCAGGTCGTGGACGGTGACCACGAGGCGCTGCCCGGGTCCGGCGGGGGGGATGGCCACCGGCGAGGGCGCGTGCAGCACGTTGACGGCCGAGAGGCTTCCGGGCAGCGGGGGCCGGCCGACCAGGTTCCACGACGGATAGAGCGATCGGATCCGCCGGTGCAGCTCCACGCGCCGAAGCCCGTCCAGCTCGGAGGGAGCCGCCGCCCCGTCGAACCGAGCGTGGAACACCGTGAGATCGAGGTCGGGGTCGGCGTCCCGGAGCGCCGGGAGGAGCTCCCGGACGTACGCCCCGATGCCCCCGGGCACACGGGCGAAGAGCTGGTCCGCCAGCAGGGCCACGGAGGTCACGCCGGCCTCGACGCCTCCACGCACGTCACGCCGTCGGGCCCCACCGTGGCCGAGTGCTCGGTCCCCGGCTCGATGTCGAGCCGGTCGCCTGCCCCGAGGGCCACATCGCCGCCGGGGAGGTGGAACACGATCGAGCCCTCCGAGCAGTACAGGACCTTGTGATAGGAGTGATCGTGGCGGCCGTAGCGGTCGCCCGGGCCGTTCGACCACCACCGGGGAGACCCGAGCCCCTCGGACGCCAGCCGGCGCTCCAGCTCCTTCCGGGCGGCCGACTACACCACCCCCTCGCCCCGGAGCCGCTCCAGCTCCTCCTCCCCCAGCCCCAGCTCCTCGAGGTAGACCTCGCGGTTGGCCGCGCCCATCGGCAGCCCCGCGTGGCGGAGGCGGCCGGGTGTCTCCGACAGGCGGGGCTGGACTTCAGGGAGCACCACCTCGCCCAGCTCCTCGTCCTCGACCCGGGCCAGGGTGCCCCGGGACCGGAACTGCATGTCGGCGAAGATCTGCTGGACGTCGTAGACGGGGGAAGCCGCGGCCTCGTGGGCCTCGAACGCCGTCATCACCTCCTGGAGGGTGTGGCTACCGATCCACTCGGTCAGGATCGCGTCGAGCTCCTCGACGTGGTCGAGGCGGGCCTCGTTGGTGGCGAACCTCGGATCGGAGGAGAGGTCCGGCCGCTGGATGGCGGCGAAGATCCGGTCGGCCACCGACTGTGACGTCCCCGAGATGGCCACCCACCGCTCGTCCGAGGTGCGGTAGGCGTCCCGGGGCGCCACGTATGGGAGGCGGCTCCCGTGGCGGCCGGTGACCAGCCCGAGGCGGTCGTAGGCCATGGCCACCGGGCCGGTCAGGCCGAACAGGCCCTCGAACAGGGACTGGTCGATGACCTGGCCGGGCCCCCCGTGGCGGTCCCGGTGGTAGAGCGCCACCATCACCGCAAACGCGCCGAGGAGCGCGGCCACCTCGTCGGCCAGGGCGATGGGGGGGAGCAGCGGCGGCCCGTCGGGGTCGCCGTTCATGTGGACGAAGCCCGACAGCGACTCCGCCAGCGTGCCGAACCCCGGTCGGCGCGCGTACGGGCCGGTCTGCCCGAACCCGGAGATCCGCAGGACCACCAGCTTCGGGTTGCGGGACAGGAGCTCCTCGGGTCCGAGCCCCCACCGCTCCAGGGTGCCCGGGCGGAACGACTCGACCAGCACGTCGGCGCTCCCCACCAGCCGGAGGAGCAGGTCGCGGCCCCGAGGGTCCGAGAGCCTCAGCGTGATCGGCCGCTTGTTGCGCGAGATGTGCTTCCACCACAGGGCCACCCCGGCCACCCGCCAACCGAACGTGCGGGTGGTGTCCCCGGTCACGGGGTGCTCGACCTTGATCACGTCGGCCCCGAAGTCGCCCAGGCGGGTGGCCGCCCCGGGCCCCCCGATGACCGTGGCCACGTCGAGCACCCGGACGCCCTCGAGTGGCATGGGGCGTTCCTCGCTCACGTTCGCTCCAGCTCCTCCACGACGAGCCGGGCCTCCACGACCCGGTGCTCCGGAACCAGGACCCGCACCGGCATGCCGAGGACCTCCCGGTAGTAGCTCCCTTGGAACTCGGGGTACACGCGGGCGTCGATGCCCTCGGCCTCGAGACGTCCGGCCAGGAGACGGGCCTCGTCCTCGGCGGCGAACGACGCCACCTCCACCCAGCGAGCCGGGACGCCCTGGCTCACTTCGCGTCGCCGCGACCGCGGAGGAGGGGCGTGCCGGGGCGGGCGAAGGGGACCTGGCCCCGGAAGGTCCACGGCCGCTCGACGTCCCGCCGGACCTGGAGGGCTCCCATCCGCAGGGCCTCCGCCCGGCCCGCCAGGGTCCATGAGGTGGGCCGGTCCCGCGGCGTCCCCAGGGCCCGCTCCAGGGCGGCGATTGTGGCGCGCTCCTCCTCGGGGGTCAGGTCGGGAGGGAGCTCGTACCGGGGCATGGCTCAGAGCGGGATGTTGCCGTGCTTCCGGGGCGGCACGGCCTCCCGCTTCGTCTTCAGCATGCGGAGGGCCTGGATCAGCCGGACCCTCGTCTCCGACGGCTCGATCACGTCGTCCACGTAGCCTCGCTCGGCGGCCAGGTAGGGGTTGTTGAACCGCTTCTCGTACTCGCCGATCAGCTCCGTGCGACGGGCCTCGGGATCCGCGGCCTTCTGGAGGTCCCTGCGGTACACGATGTTCACGGCGCCCTCGGAGCCCATCACGGCGATCTCCGCGGTGGGCCAGGCGAACGAGACGTCGCCGCGGATGTGCTTGGAGTTCATGACCACGTACGCGCCGCCGTAGGCCTTGCGGGTGATCACCGTGAGCCGGGGCACCGTGGCCTCGGTGAACGCGTACAGGAGCTTGGCGCCGCGGCGGATGATCCCCCCGTACTCCTGGCCGGCGCCGGGGAGGAAGCCCGGAACGTCCTCGAACACTAGGAGGGGGACGTTGAACGCGTCGCAGAAGCGCACGAACCGCGCGGCCTTCTCGCTCGACTCGATGTCGAGCGTGCCTGCCAGCACCTTCGGCTGGTTGGCGATCACCCCGACGCTGTGGCCGTCGAGACGGGCGAAGCCGATCACGATGTTCATGGCCCACAGCGGGAACACCTCGAAGAACTCGCCCTCGTCGACCACCGCCCCGATTACGTCCTTCACGTCGTAGGGCTCCCGGGCGGAGTCGGGGACGAGCTCGTCGAGCTCGGGGACCAGACGCTCGGGGTCGTCGGTGGGGGCGTACGAGGGCGGGTCCTCCATGTTGTTCGACGGGAGGAACGACAGGAGGTACCGGACCTGGCGCAGGCAGTCCTCTTCGTCCTCGGAGATGAACGAGGCCAGGCCCGACCGGCTGGCGTGGGTCTGGGCCCCGCCGAGCTCCTCGAACGTGATCTCCTCGCCGGTGACCGTGCGGATCACGTCGGGCCCGGTGATGAACATGTGGGCGGTCTCCTTGACCATGAAGATGAAGTCGGTGATGGCGGGCGAGTACACGGCGCCGCCGGCGCACGGCCCCAGGATGACGCTGATCTGGGGGATCACGCCGGACGCCCGGACGTTCCGGTCGAAGATGTAGCCGTAGCCGGCCAGCGAGGTGGCCCCCTCCTGGATCCGGGCGCCGCCGGAGTCGTTGAGCCCGATGAACGGGGCGCCTGCCGCGGAGGCCAGGTCCATGACCTTGCAGATCTTCTCGGCCATGACCTCGCCCAAGGAGCCCCCCATCACCGTGAAGTCCTGGGAGAACACGAAGACCTTGCGGCCGTCGATCGTCCCCCAGCCGGTGACCACCGCGTCGGTGTAGGGGCGGTTCTGCTCCATGCCGAACCCGTGGGCCCGGTGCCTGGCCAGCATGTCGGTCTCGACGAAGGAGCCGGGGTCCAGGAGGAGGTCCAGGCGCTCCCGGGCGGTCAGCTTGCCGCGGGCGTGCTGGCGCTCGACGGCCTCCGGCCCCCCCGCGACGCGGGCCTGCTCCTTGCGCTCGCGGAGCTCCTCGATCTT
>JBOGWD010000297.1:0-1551 GCA_050693275.1 Actinomycetota bacterium
CCTCCGAGGTCTACGGCGATCCCCAGGTGCATCCACAGCCCGAGTCGTACTGGGGCCACGTGAATCCGGTGGGCCCACGAGGCGTGTACGACGAGGCCAAGCGCTACGCCGAGGCCATGACCGCCGCCTACCGGCGGGCGCACGGGGTGCCGGTGCGGATCGCCCGGATCTTCAACACCTTCGGCCCGCGGATGCGCCGGGACGACGGGCGAGCCGTGCCCACCTTCGTGGCCCAGGCGCTCGCCGGCGAACCTCTGACGGTGCACGGGAACGGGCGGCAGACCCGCTCGCTGTGCTACGTCGACGACATGATCGAGGGGTTCTGGCGGCTCCTGTCCTCGGACGTGCAGGACCCCGTGAACCTGGGCAACCCCGAGGAGGTGTCGGTGCTGGCCCTGGCCGAGGCCGCCCGTGAGGCCGCCGGCTCCCGTTCCGAGATCGTGTTCGGGGAGCGGCCCGTGGACGATCCCGAGGTCCGGTGTCCAGACATCACCCTGGCCCGGGAGCGGCTCGGCTGGGAGCCCCAGGTGGCGCTGGCCGAGGGCCTCAACCGCACGATCGAGTGGGCTCGGGAGGCCTGGGCCGATCAGTCACGGTAGATCCCGAGTTCCGTGTGCCGGGCGATGACGTCGAAGTCCATGTCGTTATGCAGGAGCGGCACCTCCTCGCGGATGGCCACGGCCGCGATCAGGCAATCGAGGAGCTTCCGAACCGTCTCGCCTCCCGCACGGCACCGGCGGTAGAGCCCCGTAGCCTCCTCGAAGTCGGCGAGCCCAGCGATCGGGAGCAGAGGCAGGCTGAGAAGCATCTCGCGGGCCTCGGGGACATCCCGTTCCCGGAGCCCCGCCAACACTTCCATGATGACGGGCCCCGTCACCCCAACGGCCGCTTCCTGGTCCACCAATCGGGTCAGGGTTCGATCCGCCGGATGCTCTGAAGACCGAAGGAATTCGATCCAGGCAGAGGTGTCCGCGAGGATCAGATGTTCGGGAATCGTGTCCGCCGCATCTCGTCGAGATCCCCCTCCCAGCCGATTCCGCGGAGCTTGAGAATGTCCCGCGGCCGGTACTTCCGCTCCCCCACGAGGCGGCGGAGGGCGAAGTCGATGGCCTCACGGGTGGTGCGGAGCCCATACAGATGCTTCACCCGCTGGACCAGCTCCTCGTCCACGACGACGTTCGTCCTCCTCATGGCACCGAGGATACACCATCATGTGTATCGCGGTGGCAGGATCAGCGCGGCAGCCGCACGTGCGGCAGGAGCTTGGCCACCTTCCCTCGATGCCGTGAGGTGATCCGGTAGGCCCCCGAGGCGAGTCCGCGGGCGACCGGCCAGCGCCGCACCAGCCGACCCAGGGGACGGAGCAGGCTGGCCTGCTCGAGCAGCGGGCCCATGCCCGGTGCCCCGCTGGCTCGTCGGGCGCTCATCACCAGGTGATAGGAGCCGAATCGCTCCTCCCTGCTCAGCCCGCCCAGGAGCCGGTCGGCCTCGGGAGAGTCGAGCGGCGCCGTGCGGATCCGTCGTTCCCGGTCGGCCGCCAGGACGATCCGG
>JBOGWD010000298.1:0-1671 GCA_050693275.1 Actinomycetota bacterium
GTTCCGGTCAGCACGAGACCGGCGTTCGCGACCGCGCGATCGTCATCGAAACTGACGCTCAGACGCTCCGATGTGTGCGATGATGGCTTCATCGAAAAGGTGCCCTCCTGCTCTGGGAGTTGGTTGGTGTCTCAACCGCCATTCTCCCAGGTCAGGGGGCACTTTTCGTGAGTTCAGCCTCCAACTTTGCCGCGTTCGTCGGTGGATTCAGGCCTTAGTCCCTCAGCCATGGACACCCGTAGAGCCTTCGCCATGGCCCGGCCCTACTCCTATCCTTCGACCATGGGCCGTTCGGAACGGGTCGAAGTCGCGGTGATCGGGGCCGGTGCGATCGGGCTGGCGGTGGCCCGGGCGCTGGCCGCGGCCGAGGTCGAACACATCGTCGTGCTGGAGAGGAGCCGGCGGTCGGGCAGGCGTCCACCGCGAGGGCCAACGGCGGGGTCCGAGCCCAGTTCACCACGCCGGTCAACGTCGCGTTCTCCATGTACTCGATCGCCGAGTTCGAGCGGCTCCAGCGGGCGCACGGCGACCTGCTCTCGTTCCACCAGATGGGCTACCTCTTCTTCACCGGGACCGAGCGGGGCGAGGCGCAGCTCCGGACCGCCCGAGAGCTCCAGTGCTCCCTGGGCGTGGACACCGAGTGGCTGGAGCCCGACGAGATCGGCCGCCGGGCCCCGCTGGTGCGGCTGGACGGGCTCCTGGGCGGCACCTTCCACGGCCGCGACGGCTTCCTCGATCCCCACGGCACGGTCCAGGCCCTCCGGGCCGAGTGTCCGCCGGACCGGGTGACGATCCGGACCGGAGTCGAGGTGACCGGCCTCCGCCGGGCCCGCGGTTCCATCGAGGTGACCACGACGGCCGGCGACCTCGAGGCTGGCTGGGTGGTCGACGCGGCCGGGGCTCACGTCGGCCTGGTGGCCGGGATGCTTGGGGTCGACCTCCCGGTCGAGCCGGTCCGCCGGAACCTCGTTCCTCCGGATCCCCGACGAGCCGCCCGGCCTCATCCCGATGTGCATCGACGCGGACACGGGCGTGCTGGTTCGCCGCGAGGTCGGCGGCGGCTACGTGCTGGCGTACTCGAACCCGGCCGACCCGCCGGGCTGGGACGCGTCACTCGATCCCGGGTTTCTCGAGGACCTGGGCCGGCTGATCGGCAACCGGTTCCCCACGCTCCGGGACGTTCCCATCGACCCCCGGCAGTGCTGGGCCGGCCTGTACCCGGAGACCCCGGACCACCACGCCGTGGTCGGCCCTGCCGAGGAGAACGAGCGCCTGATCCTCTGCGCCGGCTTCGGCGGGCACGGGCTGATGCACGCGCCGGCGGCGGGGAGGGCGGTGGCCGAGCTGGTCACCGACGAAGCCTGCTCCACGTTCGACCTCGACCCGCTCCGTCCCTCGAGGTTCCGGGAGGGCGACCTGGTGATGGAGTCGGCCGTCCTGTAGACCGGCCTCAGGCTCCCTTCGTCGGGGCGCCGGCCAGGCCGCGGCGGGCGGTCAGGAGCCGCTGCACCGTGGTGACCACGCCGAGGACGGTGAGGGCCACCAGCACCGGGAGGAGCGCTCCGGGGATCGTCAGGCCGAGGATCAGGCCGACGTAGCGCTCCAGTCGCTGCACGGTCCCCTCGGTCATCCCCAAGCCGGCGGCCTCCGCCTCGGCCCGGAGGTGACTCA
>JBOGWD010000299.1:0-6743 GCA_050693275.1 Actinomycetota bacterium
CGTTCGGGACGCTGAGGTCGCGGGTTCAAATCCCGCCGTCCCGACCCGACATCGGAGGCCGCCGGTGGACCGCACGTGACGACCTACCGCCGGATCCTCGTCGGCACCGACGGCTCGGACTCGGCGATCCGGGCCGTGACCCACGCCGGCTGGCTGGCCGGCGCCCTCGGAGCCGACCTCCTCGTGTCCCACGCCTACGCCGAGGCCCGCGAGGACCCGGGCGGCCCCCGGAACATGGGGGCCAGCGTGCTCCGGGACGCCTGCGCCCTGGTGACGAAGGCCGACCCGACCCCACTGCTCCGGCCGGGGGAGGCCGCGGAGGCCCTGGTCGGCCTGGCTCGAGAGGAAGGAGCCGACCTGGTCGTGGTGGGCAACCGAGGGCTCGGGAACCGGCGGGTCCTGATGGGAACGGTCCCCGGCCGCGTGGCCCAGCGGGCCCCGTGCGACGTCCTCGTCGCCCACACCACAGGCCTGGTCCCGGAGGAGCCCTACCGGCGGGTCCTCCTGGCCACCGACCGTTCCCCCACGGCGGAGCGGGCGACGACCGCCGGGCTGGCGCTGGCCGACGCGCTCGGCGCGGAGCGGGAGGAGCTCCACGTCACCGAGGAGGACCCCGCCCAGGGGATCGTCCGGGCCGCGGCCGAGCGGGGAGCGGATCTGGTCGTGGTGGGCAACAAGGGGCTGACCGGGGCCCGGCGCTTCCTGGCCAGCGTGCCGAGCCGGGTGGCCCGCCGGGCCCCGTGCCACGTGCTCCTGGTCAAGACGACCTGACGATCTCCTGGGCCAGCTCGACCACGTGGCCGTCGGGGTCGGACAGGTGGAGCGTGCGGTGACCCCAGGGACGGTCGCTGGGCCCGGAGAGGATCCTGGCGCCACCGGCCCGGAGCCGCTCGGCCTCGGCGTCGACGTCCTCGACCAGGAACACGATCTCCGACCCACCGCCCCGCCCGGGGTCGCCGCCGAGGAGGTCCGGGACGACCCGGCGGTCGAGCAGGCCGAGCTTGAGGTTGGCCAGCCGGAACTCGGCGTACGTCTCCATCCGGTCGCCGAAGGGCAGGCCGAGGACCTCGCGGTAGAAACGGACCGACTCGTCGAGATCGCGAACGTAGAGGATCACGTAGTCGATGGCGTGCACGCCCGATACCCTAGCCTTCCATGGGACGTGGCCGGGTCCTCTCCACCGCGCACGGCACCCGGCCGGAGGCGTTCGGGCCGGCGGAGTGGGGCCTCCTCTCGGCGGTGGCCCTCATGTGGGGCTCCTCGTTCCTGTGGATCGACATCGGTCTGGACGCGTTCCGCCCCCCGCTGATCGCGCTGGCCCGGATCGTCCTGGGAGCGCTGGCGCTGGGGTTCGTCCGCCGGAGCCGCCGGCCCGTGGCTCGGGAGGACTGGCCCCGGATCGTGCTCCTGGCCCTGGTGTGGACGGCGATCCCACTCCTGCTGTTCCCGATCGCCCAGGACCTCGGGGTGAGCTCGTCCAGCGCGGGCATGATCAACGGCGCCGTCCCGCTGTTCGCCGCCCTGTTCGCCTCCATCCTCCTCCGCCGACTCCCGGGCCGGCTCCAGGCGATCGGGCTGCTGGTGGGGTTCGCCGGGGTGGTGCTGGTGAGCCTTCCCTCCGCGGGAGGCTCGTCGGGGACGGCCCTGGGGACCGGGCTGGCGCTGCTGGCCACGGTGCTGTACGGCGTGGCGGCGAACATCACCGTCCCCCTCCAGCAGCGGTACGGGGCGCTCCCGGTCATCGTCCGGGCCCAGCTCGTGGCCCTCGTGCTGGTCCTGCCGTTCGGGCTGGCCGCCGTGCCCGGCTCCCGGTGGTCCTGGCCGAGCGCCCTGGCCATGGTCGTGCTCGGCGTGTTCGGGACCGGCCTGGCCTATATCGCCAGCTCGACCCTGCTGGGACGGGCCGGCCCGACCCGGGGGACGGTGCAGATCTACTTCATCCCGGTGGTCGCGCTGGTCCTCGGCGTGGCGTTCAGGGGCGAGCACGTGTCCACCCTGGCCCTGGTGGGCGTGGCGCTGGTCCTGCTTGGGGCGTACCTCACCAGCCGGCGGGAGCGCCACGTTGACGTGGCCACCGCCGCTCCGGTAGAAAGTCCCGACCCGTGAGTCCCCCTCTCCCTCTCGTCGTGCTCGTGGTCGCCCTGGCCGTCCTCGGCCCCGCCCCGGCGGCGGGGGGCCCGGCGACCCAGTGCCTGGGAAAGGCGGCCACGATCCAGGGAACCCCGAACGCCGACGTCATCACCGGCACCGAGGGCGACGACGTCATCGTGGGCAAGGAGGGCAACGACCGGATCAACGGGTCGGGCGGCAACGACCTGATCTGCGGCCAGGAGGGCCGCGACGTGCTCGACGGCGGGTCGGGCGACGACACCCTCGACGGCGGGACCCAGGGGGACACGTTCATCGGCAACGTCGGCGTCGACACCGTCTCGTACGCCGACCGGACCGGTCCGGTGATCGCTGAGATCGACAGGGACACCGGGGATGACGGCGATCCCACGCTTCGCGGGGGCAAGGGAGAGGGCGACACGATCAGGAAGAGCGTTGAGAACGTCATCGGCGGCACCGGCAACGACAGCATGGTCGGCACGGACGCCGCCAACTCCTTCCGGGGCCGGGGAGGCACGGACACGTTCTCCGGCGGGGGCGGTCCGGACTTCGCCCACGGGGGCGGGGGCCAGGACTTCCTCCGCGGCGAGGGGGGCAACGACATCCTCCTCGGCGCGGGCGGGAGGGACGACACCATGCTCGGCGGCCGGGGCCGGGACACGCTCATCGGCGGCGGGGGCATCAGGGACCAGGCCGACGGCGAAGGCGGCATCGACACGTGCGACGCCGAGAAGGAGACGTCGTGCGAGCGGAACCCGGCTCCCAAGCCGGGCTGATCGTCAGGCCGAGCGGGCCAGGGCCTCGGCGATCTGCACCGCGTTGAGGGCGGCGCCCTTCCGCAGGTTGTCGGCGGCCGCGAACAGCTGGAGGGAACGGGGGCCGGGACCGGTGCGGATCCGCCCGACCAGGACCTCGTCCCGCCCCGCGGCCTGGAGCGGCGTGGGGAACCGATCGGCCGACGGGTCGTCCACCACCTCGACGCCCGGGAAGCGGGCCAGGGCGGACCGCGCCGCCTGGGACGACAGATCTCCCTCGAGCTCGGCGTAGATCGCCACCGAGTGCCCGGTGATCACCGGGACCCGGACCACGGTCACGGCCACCTCGAGGGACGGCAGCCCCAGGATCTTGCGCGTCTCGTTCACGAACTTCGTCTCCTCCGTGGTGGCGCCGTCCGGGTCGAAGGAACCGCCTCGGGGAAGCACGTTGTACGCGATGGTTCGGCCGAACACGTCGCCGGCGGGGAGGGCCCGTGGGTCGGGTCGAGCCAGATCCTCCTCGGCCCCGCGAAGCTTCTCCACCTGCTCCACGAGCTCGGCGACCCCCCGGTGTCCGGCGCCGGACACCGACTGATAGGAGGAGACCACCATCCGGGTCAGGCCGGCGGCCCGGTGCAGCGGGGCCACGGCCATCAGCGCGGTGATCGCGGTGCAGTTCGGGTTGGCCACGATGCCGCCATGGGACGCCATGGCGTCCTCGTTGATCTCGGGCACCACCAGCGGAACGTTCGGCTCCATCCGGAACGCCGAGGAGTTGTCGACCACCGTGGCCCCGGCGGCCACCGCGCGGGGCGCCCATTCGCGCGATGCCGCGGCTCCGGCGGAGAACAGCGCCAGGTCGACCCCCTCGAACGCCCCCTGGCCGACGGGCCTGACGTCCAGGGAGCCTCCCCGGAACGGGAGGCGGACGCCCTCCGAGCGAGGCGAGGCCAGCACGGTCAGCTCGTCGAGCGGGAACGAGCGCTCCTCGAGCGTGCGGAGCATCTCGCGGCCGACGGCGCCCGTGGCGCCGAACACGGCGACCTTCATGTGGTCCATGCTAGCGGGCCGAGGCGGTCCCGGCCGCCGTTAGGGATCGTTCCAGCCCCAGCTGGACAGGATCTGCTCGAAGGCGAACCGGGCCTCGTCGAAGGTCGAGCCGTCGCCGCCCAGCAGGATGCGATACCCCAGACCGTTCCGGATCAGGGCCACGGTTCGCTGCTGGAGGATGGTGCCGTCATCGGCCCGCACCGTGGCCTGCCAGGCCACGGCGGGGGTCCCCTCCCCGACCTCGACCGACTGGATCGGCCCCACCGTCACCCCCAGGGTCTCCTGGGTCGACCGGATCCCCTGGGCGTACTGCTCGCTGGTGGTCCCGGGGACCGCCTCGCCGGCCAGCACGACCACCTCCGCCCCCGGCTCCTCCGGCTCGTAGCGATCGATGGCCCCGACGGGCGTCCGGATCGAGCCACCGGTCCACCCCGCCGGGATCGTGATGCAGTAGCCGAAGAGGGGGCTGACGAACTTCCCCTCGCACGGGCTGGGGCGATTCGAGAACCACAGCCAGACCCCCCCCAGGCCGGCGGCCAGCACGACCAGCGCGAGGATCCCCGGCCAGGCCCTGGGACGCCTGGACGGCCTGAGGTCGAACTCGTCCTCCAGCCGCTCGGTCCCCTCGGTGCGGCGAAGGTGCGACTCCGTCGGCTCCAGCGCCCGCCGGCAGACCTGGCAGACGGTGGCCTCCTCGGCGTTCTCGGAGCGGCAGTGGGGACAGACCAGCACGTCAGTGCTCCCGGACCGCTGCCTCGTCGGACAGCGAGAAGCGAGCGTGGAGGGCCGTCACCGCGGCCTCCACGTCGTCGCCTCGGATCACGCACGTGATGCGGATCGAGGACGTCGAGATCATCTCGATGTTGATGCCGGACTCCGCCAGGGCCGAGAACATCTCCGCCTGCACTCCCGGATGGGTCTTCATCCCCGCGCCGACCAGCGACACGGTGGCGATCCCGTCGTCGGTCGTGTACCGCTCCGCACCGACGTCCGCAACCGCCCGCTCCATCACCGTGGCGGCGTGGGCCACGTCGTCCTTGGGAACCGTGAAGGACAGGTCGGTCATCCCCTCCTTCGACACGTTCTGGACGATGGTGTCCACGTTGATCCCCTCGTCGGCCACGGCCCGGAAGATGGCCGCGGCGATGCCGGGACGATCGGGAACGCCCTCGACGGTGATCTTGGCCTCGCCGGTGTCGTGGACGACCCCGGAGATGATGGCCTGCTCCATGCGCTCGTCTTCCTCCCGCACCCACGTGCCGTCCTCATCGGTGAACGACGAACGGACGTGGAGCATCACCCCACTCCCCCGAGCGTACTCCACGGCCCGCAGTTGGAGGACCCCCGCGCCCGACGCGGCCATCTCCAGCATCTCCTCGTACGAGACCGCGTGCAGCTTCCGGGCCTCCGGGACCAGGCGGGGGTCGGCCGTGTACACCCCGGCCACGTCCGTGTAGATCTCGCACACCTCGGCGCCGAGGGCGGCGGCCAGGGCCACCGCGGTAGTGTCGGAGCCCCCCCGGCCCAGCGTGGTCACGTCGGCGGCCGTGGAGACGCCCTGGAACCCGGCCACGATGACCACCGCACCGCGGTCCAGTGCCTCGCGGATGCGCCCCGGACGGATGTCCATGATCCTGGCCCGCCCGTGGCGGGTGTCGGTGATGATCCCGGCCTGGGAGCCCGTGTAGCTCGCGGCGGCGAAGCCGGCGGCGTTCACCGCGATGGCCAGGAGGGACATGGCGATCCGTTCCCCCGCGGTCAGCAGCAGGTCGAGCTCCCGGGGGTTCGGGATCGGCGTGAGCTCGTGGGCCATGGCCGTGAGGTCGTCGGTGGTGTCGCCCATGGCCGAGACGACCACAACCACGTCGTGGCCGTCGCTGCGGGCCCGGATCACCCGCTCGCCGACGATTCTGATCCGCTCGATGTCGGCGACGGAGGATCCCCCGTACTTCTGGACGACGATCGACATCACATCTCGCGGCGGCCCTCGAGGGCCTGGCCCAGCGTGACCTCGTCGGCGTACTCGAGGTCCCCACCCACCGGGAGGCCGCTGGCCAGCCGGGTGACCTTCACCCCGAGCGGCTTCAGCAGCCCCGCCACG
This sequence comes from Actinomycetota bacterium, assembly GCA_050693275.1. Lineage (GTDB taxonomy): Bacteria > Actinomycetota > UBA4738 > UBA4738 > CALAEC01 > CALAEC01. The sequence continues at coordinate 6,016 of JBOGWD010000299.1, forward strand.
TACATCGCCGTGGCGTTCCCCTCGAGGTTCGGGTTGGTGGCCAGGATCACCTCGCTGACCCCGTTGCGGCCGACCCGGTCGAGGAGCTCCTGGACCCGAAGGTCGTCGGGCCCGATCCCCTGCATCGGTGAGATGGCCCCGCCGAGAACGTGGTAGCGGCCCCTGACGGACCCGGCCCGCTCCACCACGGACACGTCCTTGGGCTCCTCGACCACACACACGACGGCCGTGTCACGGGTGGGATCGGCGCAGAACCGGCACAGCTCGCCCTCGGAGACCCCGAAGCACTCGCGGCAGAACCGCACCCGCTCCTTGGCCTGGACGATGGCGTCGGCGAGCCGCCTGGCGTCCTGCGAGGCCGCCTTGACGATGTGGAACGCCAGGCGCTGGGCCGACTTCGGGCCGATCCCCGGCAGGCGGTTCAGCTCGTCGACGAGGTCCTGGATCGGTCCCTCGTACACCCGGCCAGACTACCCGTCGTCGACGATCTCCGCCCCGAACTGGGCCTTGAGGAGCTCCTCGGCGGCCTCGGGCGAGGCCGGCGGCTCGTCGTCCACCGACTCCAGGACCGTGCCCTCGCGCACCGTGGCCCGCACCTTCGGCGAGACGCCGAACAGCTCCCCGAGCACCTCGACGAGGTCCGGCGAGCGCTCCTCGACCTTGGCGGCGCCGACCTCGCGGCCCGGCGGGAACACCAGCTCGAGCGTCTGCCCGTCGTACGAGCCCAC